>DATNAU010000182.1:0-48696 GCA_035572415.1 Acidobacteriaceae bacterium | reverse complement strand
CGTCAAGCCTGCCGCCATCATCCACACCGATCCCAACTTCCGCTGGCCGGAGACCTACCAGATCAACTTCGGAATTCAGCAGCAGTTCACCCGCGGCCTGGCGCTCTCCGCAAACTACGTCGCCTCGCTCTCGCGCAAGCTGCCCATCGAGTGGGACCTGAACTATCCCGTCTTCAATCTCACCTCCGCCGGAGCGCCCGGAGCATCCTGCGCCACCACCAACACCACGCAGAACTGTGCCTACGCGGATACGACCGGCACCGTCAACAATCGCCGCCCCTACAACGACGTCTCCTATGGCGTATCGCCCGGCGGCACCGCAGCCAATCCGCAGCTCTCCACTATCTCGCAGATCCAGTCCTCGGAGAGCGCCAACTACAACGGCCTCCAGGTCTCGGTCCAGCAGCAGCTCACCCACGGATTCACCATTCAGGGCTTCTACGTCTGGTCCAAGTCGCTGCAGAGCGAAGACCTCGATACCACCGGCAACACCGGCAACAGCGCCACCACCGAGCCCGAGGACAATCGCAACCGCTATCTCGACCGCCAGCGCTCAGACTTCGATCAGCGGCACGTGATGGCGGCGTCCTTCGTCTATCAACCCGCCTTCACCATGCAGAATGTGTTCGCCCGCCACGTCTTCAATGGCTGGACGGTCACCGCGATTCTCCGTCTGCAGAGCGGCAACCCGTTCAACGTCACTGCCGGCTCCGACGTCAACGCAGACGGCGTCAACAACGATCGCCCGAATGCTGCTCCCGGCGTTATCCCGCACGTCAATGACAACGGCCATTCGCGCATCGCCATGGAGAAGAACTGGGTCGACGTCTCCCAGTTCTGCACCTACAACAACACGCTCAACGGTGTGGCGCCCTGCCCGCAGAACGGCGCCGGCCCCGCCAACTCCGACGGAACCCTGCGCCAGAATTCCCTCGACGCTCCCGGCCGCCGCAGCATCGACGCTTCGCTCTTCCGCGACTTCAAGTTCGGCGAGAGGCTCGACTTCCAGTTGCGCGGCGAATCCACCAACGTCTTCAACCTCACCAACCTGCCGGCCCCCAATGGAACGTTGAGTTCCGGAGCCAACAGCTTCGGACACATCAACAACGCCATCAGCGGCGGCAGCTTCTCCAACCGCATCCTGCAGGTCGGCGGAAGGATCATCTTCTAACCTGCCAGCTCAAACGGGTGGCCATCCTTTCGCGCTCTTTGCGAAAGGATGGGTTGCCTTTCCCCCGGACCCGCAAGTGGCACCCCACAACCGCAACCTGTCAATTTACAAACTGTCTCACCCAAGGGGTTCACCCCAAATGGTGTCAAGCCTTCTCTCGCTCGTGAATTGGGCTAACTGTCTCCATCCACGCCGTTTATATTTTTCAGGAAAGTGGCAGTTTAGTTTTCGCCGCTCGCTACAATAGAAGTAGGGGAAATTTGCATTCGGCCCTTGATTCCGGCATTTTGCGCCCAAAATGCGTGATTGGGCTGCTATCTCCCACGGAATCAAGATTTTGCGGATAAGTCATTCTGTTTCAAGATTTTGACGAAAAGGGATAGGGGGGTACCCCCTCGGAAGGCTCGAACCAGATGCGCGCCATAACCGGATGGGTTCTCTCGCCGCTCCTTCTCCTCACCTGTTCCGCGGGAACGGCACAGAGGCGGGCCGCCTCCACCGCACCACAACCCGCACCACAGCCATGGATGAATCCCTCCCTGGACCCCGACGCCCGCGCCGACCTCATGCTCCATGAGATGACCCTCGACGAGAAAATCCAGCTCGTCCACGGCATCGGCTGGGGCGTCCTGCGCAAAGGCTCTTACGTCCCGCCGGAAGACATCGGCGGCGCCGGCTTCGTCCCCGGAATCCCGCGCCTTCACCTGCCCGACATCAACCTCGCCGACTCCGCCGTCGGCGTTCGCATGGCCGCGCTTCATGGCCGCTACGCCACCGCGCTGCCTTCCGCGCTCGGCATGTCCGCCTCGTGGGATCCCGACGCAGCATTCCTCTGCGGCTCCGTCATTGGCCGCGAGCTCCGCGACCAGGGCTTCAACATGTCCATCGGCGGCGGCGTGGACCTCATCCGCGAACCGCGCAACGGACGTAACTTCGAATACTCCAGCGAGGACCCCATCCTCGCCGGCAACATGGTCGGCCAGCTCGCGCGCGGCGTGCAGTCCAACCAGATCATGGGCGACATCAAGCACTACGCCTTCAACGACCAGGAGACCGGCCGCAACACGTACAACGCTCTCATCGACGAGCGCGCCGCCCGTGAAACCGACTTGCTCGCCTTCCAGATCGCCATCGGCATCGCGCATCCCGCCGGCGTGATGTGCGCCTACAACCGCGTCAACGGCGACTACTCCTGCGAGAACGACTTTCTCCTCAACAAGGTCCTCAAGCACGACTGGAACTTCAAAGGCTTCGTCCTTTCCGACTGGGGCGGCACGCACTCCACCGTCAAAGCCGCGCTCGCCGGCCTCGATAACGACGAACCTGGCGACGACAACTTCTTCTCCGAGCCCCTCAAGCAGGCCGTCCTCGCTGGCACCGTTCCGCAGTCGCGCCTCGACGACATGGTGCATCGCATCGTGCGCAGCATGTTCGCCTCCGGCGCCATCGACCACCCGCCCATCCCCAGCGTGGTCGATCCCTTCCGCGGCCGCGACGACGCCCAGCACATCGAAGAAGAGAGCATCGTCCTGCTGAAGAACGCCGCGCTTAAGAACGGCGCGCCAATTCTTCCGCTCGCAACCAGCACCACGCAGACCATCGCGCTCATCGGCGGCCACGCCGACGTGGGCGTGCTCTCCGGCGGCGGCTCCTCCCAGGTTGACCCGCCCGGGGGCAACGCCGTCAACCCGCATCCCGGCTCCGCCATCTGGGGCGAGCACGTCTACCTCCGCTCCTCGCCGCTCCACTACATCCAGCAGGCCGCGCCTAACGCGCACCTCACCTACGATCCAGGAACAGATCCCGCAGCAGCCGCCAAAGCTGCATCCTCCGCTCAGATCGCCATCGTCTTCGCTACACAATGGGAATCGGAAGGGCAGGACTCCGCCACCCTCAGCCTTCCCGACAAGCAGGACGCGCTCATCGCCGCAGTCGCCGCCGCCAACCCCAATACCATCGTCGTGCTGGAGACCGGCAATCCCGTCTCCATGCCATGGGCCCCGAACGTCAAAGGCATCCTCGAAGCCTGGTTCCCCGGCATCGGCGGCGCGGAAGCCCTCACCAACATCCTCTTCGGCCGAGTCAACCCTTCCGGCAAGCTGCCCGTCACCTTTCCCGCCTCCGACGACCAGCTTCCGCATCCGCACGTCACCGGCCTAACACCGCGCACCGGCAACAATGGTGCCGACGCCCGCACCCGAGGCCAGCAACCCCGAGACTTCGCCGTCGACTACAACGTCGCCGGCATCGCCGTCGGCTATCGCTGGTTCCAGAAGAAGAACGAGCAGCCGCTCTTCCCCTTCGGCTCCGGTCTCAGCTACACCCGGTTCGCATACTCGAACCTGCATATCGCGCCGGACGCAAAGTCCGTCACCTTCGATCTTCGCAACACCGGCTCGCGCGCAGGCGACGAGATCGCCCAGGTCTATGTCACGCTGCCTACGTCGGCCGGCGAACCCTTCCGCAAGCTCGCCGCCTGGAAACGCGTCTCGCTCGCGCCAAACGCGACACAGCACGTCGAAATTCCCATCGATCCGCTGGCGTTCTCCATCTACTCGACCGAAAAGTCCGCCTGGCTCCGCCCCTCCGGCGACTTCCTCATCGAAGCCGGCGGCTCCTCCGCGGACCTCCCGCTGCACCAATCGCTGCATCTCGCGGAGTAGCAGCGCGCTTTATCCGTTCGAACATCACGAATCCCGCGCCAACCATATATAGTTATCCGTCGCGGCCCGCATCCAATCGCACGAGACTCATCGCTCGCGCGATACTAAGAGACAAGGGCCAAAGACTTTGACCATGGAATTCCACATCTCCCGCGCGGTCCGCGAATCGGCCAACGTCGACCAGACGCTGTTCAGCTACACCGGCAACGTCGTATTCGCCAATGTCGCCGCGAGCCGGCAGCTCGCCGAGGCGCTCAATAAGGCGCGCGGCCCGGAGGCCGATCCCGCCGGCACCTACAACGCCGGCGCCCTCTTTGCCATGGGCCTTATCGACGAGCTGTCGCACGCGCTCGTCGCGCAATACCGCCGCCAGATCGATCCCAATGTCCTGCGCGACGCCACCCGCTGGTTCGCCAACCAGATCGATCCCACGCAAACCGACCCCGGCAGGCTCGACCGCCTGCTGCTCGCATTCACCGACCAGTTTCCCAACGCCGCCATCTTCCGCGGTGAGATCACCACCGCCGACTGGCTCCGCGCGTCGACCGAAGGTCGCCCCAACCGCGAGGCCGCGCTCGAAGAGCTGCTGATGCTCTGGATCGCGAATCTCAACCCAGCATTCAAGCAATTCAAAGCGCTTTTCGAAGACACCGACCTCAAACAGAAGACCGCCTACCCCAACGTCACCTCCGCCTTCCCGGACTACTTCCGCACGCGCCCGCCCGTCGCGCCGGAGGTTGGCACCCTGTTTGAAGCGCTGCGCGCACCCTCCCTGGCCGCGCCCGATTCCCTCACCGGCCAACTTGAGTACATCCGCGAGCATTGGGCGCCATACATTGGCGACGACCTGCGTCGCATCCTCCTCGCCATCGATGTCCTCCGCGAAGAAGACCTTGCCATCTGGCTGCGCTTCCATCCTCCTGGCCCCGACCAGTTCCGCCATGGCGCGCCCCAGTGGGGCGATATGGGCTTCGTCGGCGATGAGTTCATCGGCTTCGACGAGGAGATGCGCCGCCGCAAGCGTTATGCGCATGACTATCAGGCGCCACTCGACGAGTACGAGGCCTTTTCCGCCGATCAGGCGTGGATGCCGAACGTCGTCCTCATCGCCAAGAGCACCTACGTCTGGCTGGAACAGCTCTCGAAAAAGTATCAGCGGCACATCCATCGCCTGGACCAGATCCCCGACGAAGAGCTTCGCCTGCTCGCCTCACGCGGCATCACCGGTCTCTGGCTCATCGGACTGTGGGAGCGCAGCATCGCCTCGCGCACCATCAAACGCCTGCGCGGACATCACGACGCCGTCGCCTCCGCCTACTCGCTCAAGAGCTACGACATCGCGGAAGACCTTGGCGGCTGGCTCTCCTACGACAACCTCAAGCACCGCGCCGCTGCGCACGGCCTGCGCCTCGCCAGCGATATGGTGCCCAACCACATGGGTCTCGACTCGCCGTGGGTCATCGACCATCCCGACTGGTTCATCTCTCGCTGGGACAGCCCTTATCCCTCCTACAGCTTCAACGGCCCCGATCTCTCCACCGACTCGCGCGTCGAGATCAAGATCGAGGACCACTACTACGACCAGACCGATGCAGCCGTCGCCTTTCGCTTGCGCCATCATGCCAGCGGTGAAACACGCTACGTCTACCACGGCAATGACGGCACATCCTTCGCCTGGAACGACACCGCGCAGCTTGACTACTCGAAGGCCTACGTTCGCGAGCACGTCATCCAGACCATCCTGCACGTCGCGCGCCTGTTTCCCATCATCCGCTTCGACGCTGCCATGGTCCTCGCCAAGCGCCACGTCCAGCGCCTCTGGTTCCCGCTGCCGGGAGCCGGCGGATCGATCCCTTCGCGCGCGGAATCCGCCATGTCGCAGGAGGAATTCAATGCCCTGATGCCGCACGAATTCTGGCGCGAGGTCGTGGACCGCGTCGCCGCCGAAGTTCCCGGCACGCTCCTCCTCGCCGAAGCCTTCTGGCTGCTGGAAGGCTACTTCGTCCGTACGCTCGGCATGCACCGGGTCTACAACTCCGCGTTCATGAATATGCTGCGTGACGAGGAGAACGCCAAGTTCCGCTCCTACCTCAAGAAGACACTCGAATTCGATCCCGACATCATGAAGCGCTACGTCAACTTCATGTCCAACCCCGACGAGCGCACCGCCATCGACCAGTTCGGCTCCGGCGACAAATACTTCGGCGTCTGCACGCTGCTCGCCACGCTGCCCGGCCTCCCCATGTTCGGCCACGGCCAGATCGAGGGCTACACCGAACGCTACGGCATGGAGTTCAAGACCGCCAAAATGGATGAGTGGCCCAATGAGGGCCTGGTCGCGCGCCATATGCGCGAGATCGCGCCGCTGCTACACAAGCGCCACATCTTCGCCGGCAGCTCGGAGTTCACGCTCTACGACTTCTGGAACGGCTACGGGGCTGTAGACGAGAATGTGTTCGCCTACTCCAATCGTCACGGCAACGAGCGCTCGCTGGTCGTCTACAACAACCGGTATGACTCCACGCACGGCACCATTCACATCTCGGCCGCCTACATGGACAAAGGTTCCGGCAATCTCCGCCAGCGTTCGCTCTCGGACGGTCTCGCGCTGCCCATGTCCGGCTCCGTGGTGATCGCCTGGCGCGACAGCAATGGCCTTGAGTATCTCCGCCGCGCCACCGACATTCACTGGCACGGCATGACCTTCGACCTCCGCGGCTTCCAGTGCGCGGTTCTTCTCGACTGGCGCGAGCTCTGGCCCAATGCCGACTGGCCCTGGGACCGACTGTGCGATCAACTCGCCGGCCGCGGAGTGCCCGACGTGCACGAAGAGATGTCTCTGCTCCGCCTTCGTCCGCTGCACGACGCGCTCCGCGAAGCCCTCAGCCGTCCCAATATCCTCGCCCTTGCCGAAGTCGCCGATGAGTTCGCTCTTTCAACCGCAAGTGAAAGCTCATCCGACAGCAACGGGACAAGCGCGACGCCATCGTCGTCGGAATCTGCAACGAAGCTCAACCGCGCCCAGCTCGACCGCCTCCGCGCACTCTCCGGCAAGGGCCAGAACCTCTTCGACGAGATCGAGCAGCGTTTGCCGGAAAAGGGGAGGCCAGCCGCCGCGCAGAAAGCGCAAGTATCGATTGAACAGCCGCTGACCAATCCCGCGGCGAGCTACCTTGACTCTCTCCGCAAACTTCTCGCTCTCGCCACGCGGCTGCCTGCACTCACGCAATCGTTTTCCACCAACTGGCCCGCGAAATCCCGTGCGATCCTGCCGATCGCCGACCCAGCCACCCATACGGAGCGTACCTGGGCGCCCATCCTTGCCTACCTTGTAATCCGCGCGTTGCCCGAGAACATCGACCGCGCCGCACTCTTCGACCAGCTTCACCTCCGCCGCGCCCTCGCCGACATCTTCGCCGCGCTCGGCCTGGAAGGTGAAGCACGCTGGCAGGCCGCCGCCCAGGTCCGCCTGCTGCTCACGGCTGAGGCCAGCGCACCCAACGCCCTCCAATCGCGCGTGCTCTTCCACGATCCCGACGCACGCTGGCTCGCGGGCGTGCATGAATCCGGCGGCGTCACCTACTTCAACAAGGAGCAGTTTGAGGAACTCGCCACGTGGCTACAGCTCCCCGGACTCCTCGACCTCGCGGCGCTCACCGACGATTCGACCCGCGCCCTCCGGCTTAAGGGGCTCGAAGCATCGATCGCCGCCAACTACGCCGCCGCGCGTGACTCCGGTTACAACCTCCACAGATACTTGGCAGTTTTTACGAGAGAACCTCAGCCGGCGCGGTGAATGCCAGCGTCGTCACCTTGCCTACTCGCCCCCCCGCTCGAACCTCGAACCGCGCACCTCGAACCTTTCCTATGCGCCTCATCCTCAATGCCGACGACTTCGGCCTCACCCGCGGGATCAACCGCGCCGTCGGCGAGTTGGCCGCCGCTGGCGCGCTTACATCCGCGACCCTGATGGCCTCAGGCGCCGCATTCGACGACGCCGTCTCGGTCGCCCGATCGCATCCGCATCTCGGCGTTGGCTGCCACATCGTCCTCGTCGATGGCGCGCCCATATCGCGGCCCGAATCCATCGCGTCTCTGCTGAATAGCGACCGCCGCTCCTTCCGCCCAACTCTGCGCAGCTTCCTCGCCGCCCTCTTCGCCGGCCGCATCCGCATAGAAGAGATCGAGCGCGAAGTCATCGCGCAGATTCGGAAAGTCCAGAGCGCGGGCATCGCCGTCACGCACATTGATACGCACAAGCATGTGCATATCTTTCCCGCGGTCGCGCGCCCGCTGCTCCGCGCGGCGGAAGAGTGCGGCATCCGCGCTGTCCGCGATCCATTCGAGCCTCCATGGTCGCTCGCACTGCATCAGGGTGATGCCAAGCGCCGCGCCGCGATCCGCGTGCTCTCCGCGCTCCGTCCACGCTGGCATGCACTCCCGCAGATTCGCGATCGGCGCGTCCTTACCACGGACGGCACCGTCGCCATCTCCGCCACCGGCGTGCTCGATTCAAAAGCCCTCGCACGGATCCTCGCCGCGCTTCCCGATTCCGGCACCTACGAACTCTGCTGCCATCCCGGCTACAACGATCGCGATCTCGATGGCGTTACTACTCGCCTCCGCGCCCACCGCGAGATCGAGCGTGATGCCCTCGTCGTCGAAATTCCCGGCATCGGCTCGCATCCCGCATCGCCAGAACTCATCCACTTCGGCGACCTGACCTGAATTGCGAGGTGAATCCACCTATTTCCCCACCTCGTTCTTTCACTGACAGCTGAAAACTGATCACTGAGAACTCAAACAACAAAGCCCCGGAATATCTCCGAGGCTTTGCCTTGCTAGCACCCAGTCCCTAGCAACTAGTCCCTGTCTTTAAGCGACCGCCTTCCGCTCCCGCTCCTCGCGCGCCGTTTTGCCCTTCTCCAGGTTCACGCTGACGATCTTCGACACGCCCGGCTCCTGCATGGTGACGCCGTAGATCACGTCTGCCTGCTCCATCGTGCGCTTCGAGTGCGTGATCACGATGAACTGGGTCGTAGCGGACATGTCCGCGATCAGCTTCGCGAATCGGCCCACGTTCGTCTCGTCCAGCGGCGCGTCCACCTCGTCCAGCACGCAAAACGGCGCCGGCTGGTACTGGAAGATGCCTACCAGCAGCGACAGCGCGGTCAGCGCCTTCTCGCCGCCCGAGAGCAGCATGATGTTCTGCAGCTTCTTGCCCGGAGGCGATGCCACGATGTCGATGCCGCTTTCGGCGACATTCTCCTCGTCCGTCAGCCGCATGAACGCCTGGCCGCCGCCAAACAGCTTCGTGAACGTCGTGCTGAAGTTCTCGTTGATCACCTTGAATGCTTCGTCGAACTTCACGCGCGAGACATCGTCAATCTCCTTGATCGATGCCTGCGTGTTCTCGATTGAGTCGATCAGGTCCTTGCGCTGTGTCTCCAGGAACGCGTGCCGCTCGGCCGTCTCCTTGTACTCTTCGAGCGCCATCATGTTCACAGGCCCCATCGCCTCGAGCTTGTGCTTCAGTTCCCGCGATGCCTCTTCTTCCGCGGCCAGCGCTTCGCCTTCAATGCGGGCGATCGTCTCGTCGCCGCGCAGCTGCGCCGCTTCCACACTCAGGTCGCTCACGCACGCGGCTTCAATGTGCTCGATGTCGCTCGTCAGCTTCGCCGCCCGCGCGCCCAGCTCCGCGCGCTGTTCGCGCAGCGTCTCCGTCTCATGCCGCAGCGCACGCAGCTTGGCATCCAGTTCCGCCATCTGGGCACGCAGCGCGGAAGCCTCTTCAGCCAATCGCGCGCCATCCGCCAGTGCAACCGCACGGACCTCAGTCAGTTGCTCATGCTGCGCGGCCAGTTCGCTCGTCTCCTGCTCGCGGCGCACGCGCTCCTCGCCCGCAGACCTCATCTGCTGTTCGATCTGAACAATCCGCGCACTCTGCCCATCGAACATGCGCTGCGTCTGCTCGCAGTTCGCCGCCGCGTTGCGCTGCCGCTCTTCGATGCCCGCCAGCACCGCAGCCGCCTGCGCCGCGGCCTGCTGCAGTTCGTCGCGCCGGGCCCGCAGCGCCTCAACCTGGCTCTGCATTTCGCCGGCCTTGGCCTCCAACGCCTCGCGCTCCGCCTCCAGCGTTGCGGCTTCATTCCTCCGCTGCTCGATCGCCTCCTGCCGGTGCGTCTTCGCATCGCGATTGCGCTCCATCGCCAGCGACCACTCCTGCAGGCGCCGCTCGATGCGCGCCGTCTCCGACTCCATCTGCTTCAGCGCCGCGCCGGAGTTCGCCGACTCGCGCTCCGCCTCGCGCAGCTCCAGCGTCTTTCCATCCAGCGCTGCCGTGAGCGACTTCAGCTCATGCTCCAGCGATGCCGCCTCGGTCTCCGCCTGCCCCAGCGCAGCGACGACAGAATCGAGTTTGCTCTGCACCTCATTCAGTTCGCGCTTCAGGCTGAGCGGCCCCTGCGCGCGCACGCGACCGCCCGTCACCGTCGCGTTGTGGAACGCCTCGCCGCTGGGGCTCAGGAAGAATCCGCGCGGATGTTCACTGGCAAGCCTGCGCGCCGTTGCTGCATCCGGAGCAATGTAGCCGTCGCGCAGCTTGGGCAGCATCTTCTCCAGCGAATTGCCAAAGCCGTTCAGCACGCGCACGCAGTCTTTCAGCGCCACCGCGCCCTCAGGCCGCGACTCCGCCGCGTGCATCTCGCCCTGCGCATGCGCACCCTCCTCCGGATGCACCAGGAACGTCGCGCGCCCTGCCACATCGCTCTCAAGCATCCGCATGCCCGCATGGGCCGAATCCCAGCTCTTCACTACAACAAAATTCAGCTCATCGCGCAGAAACTCATCGACCACACCTTCGTATTGGCCTTCGACCTCAAGGAAATCGGCCAGCGTTCCCACGGGCCCGAAGCCGTGTCCGTTCGCGGCGGCGTTTGCCTTGAAGATGTTGCGAACGGTTTCAGTTGAATAGCTGTGCTCTTTAATCAGAGCATCAAGCGAGCTGCGTCGCCCTTCCAGCCCCGCACGCTCCGCGCGCAGTTCATCGCCGCGCCGCCGCGCCGCCGATTCCTCGGACCGCACAGACTCGATCCGCTGCCGCAGCCCGGCAATCTCCGTCTCCAGCGTCTTCAGCCGCTCCGTCACATCGCCAAACGTCAGCGCCACCTGCCCGCGCTGCACGCCCAACTCTTCGAGCTCGCGCTTCGCCGCGCCGGACTCCGAAGCAAGGCGTTCAGACTCCGTCTCCAGAGACGCCAGCGCCGCCTCTGCCTGCGCCTGCTCGTTACGGCTTGTGGACGCACGCTGCATCAGCTGCATTGACGCACGGCGATCCTGCTCGGCCTGCTGCTCCGCCATCGCAACCGCGCGCACAACTTCCTGCGCCTGCTCGCGCTGCGTGCCCGCCGCCTCGCGCGCCGCAGCAGTCTCCGCGGTCGCGGTCTCCACAAAACTCCGTTGCGTCTCCAACTCGCCGGCCAGAGTCCGCAACTGCTCCCGCGCCGGTTCCAGGTCTGCTTCGCCCACAGCGATGCGCGCCGTCAGCTCCGCCACGCGGTCCGTATTCGCCGCCATGCGCGCAGTCATGCGCTCCAGCTCGACGGCGGCCTGGTTCGCCTTCGCCGCCGCCTCCTGCGCCTGCTGGTCGAGCGCATACCCGTGCTCCACGCCTGCGGTGTGCTCGGCGTCCATCGTCTCCAGCGCCGCGGACTGCTCATCGATCTGCGTCGTCAGCGCCGCAATCTGCGCAGCAATCGCGGCCTGCTCCGCATCCATCTGCGCCATCCGGCTCGCCAGCACCACACGCAGCTTGCCGCGCAACTCATCGCGCAGCAGCCCATAACGCTCCGCCTTCGCCGCCTGCCGCTTCAGCGAACCCATCTGCCGCGTCACTTCCTCGAAGATGTCGTTGACGCGCGCCAGATTCACCTTTGCCGACTCCAGCCGCAGCTCCGCCAGCCGCTTCTTCGTCTTGAAGCGCGTAATGCCCGCAGCCTCTTCCAGAATCGCGCGCCGGTCCATCGGCTTCGAGCTCAGGATCTGCCCGATCCGCTCCTGCCCGATGATCGCGTAGCTCTCGCCGCCCAGGCCCGTGCCCATAAAGATGTCCTGGATATCGCGCAGCCGGCAGATCTTCCCATTCAGCAGATACTCCGAGTCGCCCGAACGGAACAACCGCCGCGTGATTGTCACCTCACCCGCGCGCACCGGGGATCGGTTGAACTTCCTCCGGCGAATCTTCAGCACCACGCCGTTTGCGGCTTGACCTTCCGCAGCCTGCCCCTCGATGATTTCGGGTGCCCCAGAGCCTGTCCTGAGCTTGTCGAAGGATGCCTCGCTGCCGGGCGCCTGGGATTCATCACTCCCCGCTGCCGCGCCATCCATTACCAGCACCACGCCCGGTTGCGCATCCGCGACTGCCTCTTCGGTCTCTTCAGCGCGCGCCTTGCGCAGCTCGGCCTCATCCCAGTCGCCGGCGACTGCAACTTCCTTGGCCTCGCTCGACCAGTCGCCTTCAGCTTCACCTTCACCTGCCGCCGCGCCGTCGTAAACATCCGGATCGACCAGCGTCAGCGAAACCTCCGCCATACCAGTGGGCTTGCGCTCGCGCGTCCCGGCAAAGATGACGTCCTGCATGTTGGTCCCGCGCAGGCTCTTCGCCGACTGCTCGCCCAGCACCCACGTCACCGCATCCGAGATGTTCGACTTGCCGCACCCGTTCGGCCCCACCACGGCAGCAATGCCGTCGCCGGAGAGATGCACCTCCGTCCGGTCACAGAAGGACTTGAACCCGAGAATCTGCACCCTCTTGAGCTTGAGCAAACCGCACCTCCCAACACCTGAATCTGGCCCTGAAACCGTTACCCTGCCGGGTGCCCCATCCAAAGCTCTGCTTGGGTGGGATTCAGCCGAAAATGCCGAAAAACCAGCACTCCGGCCTGATACCAGCATGACGCACCGGCACGCCCTTCAATGTACCCGCCCCAACCGGCAGGATCAACAAGATAAACCCTACATTTTGTGGATAAGAAGCCGCGAATACAACAAATGGGCCATCCGTACCGCCCGACCGCAATCGCTGGCCCCGCCAGCCTTATCCAGCCTGCTACTGCCATTTTATCTCTTGATTAACGGCCTCAGGGCTGTCAACTGAGAGCCGCAAGCTCCGGGACTCATCCGCTTGATCTCAGCCTCTCCGACGATACCGGATCGCAAACTCGTAGTCCGGATTCGGCGGAAACAGCTGCGCCACCATCTTCAGCCGCTCCGCCAAGGCCTGCGGCGCCAGCAGCGGATACTCGCGCTCGCGCAGTTCCGAATAGTCAAAGTCCACCGTCAGCGACAGCAGATAGATCGCCACCGCATCCGAAAACGCCGCTGTCAGATACTCCGTCTTCGCCTTCTCATCGATTTTCGGCCGCACATCATGTGAATCCGCACCCCCGCCCATCGCAGCCGCCCGGCTCTCCCACGCATCCATGCTGGTCTCGCCGCGCACATCGCTCGTCGCGTGGCCCCAAACCAGTTCCGCGAACGCGCCCGCCACGCCCACCTCATCCACAAACGCGTGCCCCACGTTGATGAAGAACTCGAACGCCAGCGCAAACCGGTCATTCATCAGCCGCGCGGAGATGAACACCCCTTCGCCGCCTTCCCCCGAGCCCAGCGCCACGTTGCGATGGCAGATCGCCTCATCGGCCAGCGCGGTCGAGTACGCGGGTGCAATCATCGTGGTCTGGCCGCCGCTCTCGCCGCCCCGTCCTTCCGCAATCGCCAGCGGCACAAAGTAGTACGCCTTGCGCTTCAGCGCGGCCGCAATCCCCACGGGAACCGCCTGCACCATCCGCGCCAGTTCCGCCTCGGTCTGGCCATTCTCGCCAAACGGCGCCCATTGGATACCATTCGCGGACCTCCGCACCGGGGCCTCGCGCGCAGCCTGCGCGGCCTCAATCAGCTTGCCTTGCACGCTCTCCGTCATTGCCCTGACGCCTTCCGCCATAAGACGATATTCTACCTGTATGGCGCAGTCTCTCCACGCTTCTACATCGGCCGCAACCCCTCGTTCCTCCGTCACACTCTTCGGCATTCCCATCGGCGATCTCGGCTGGTTCGCCTCACTCCTCATCGCTCTCGCTTCCGGCTTCATGGCGTTCTTCGCGACGACCTTCTGCGCCATCGTCGTCATCCTCATCGCCAACTCCGCCGCGCACGCCAACATCGACTTCGCCATCAGCTACCGCGACATCGGCTTTCCCGTCGGCGTCGTCGTTCTCGTCGTCGCGCTCGGCTATCTCGGTACGCTATGGACAAAGCGCATCCTGCGCAAAGCGTGATGGCCCGTCACTAAATGGAAGCCGCGCGCCCTTCGCACACCGCGCTGCGCGTGGCCATGCGCCGCGCCGCGCACCAACTCTTCGACGATCCTCCGCTCGTCTTTACCGATCCCTTCGCCGTCCGCATTCTCGGCCCGCACGCCGCCGAGATTGAGCGCACTCCCGGCCGCAACCCTGCCCACAAACCGCGCCCATTCTCCGTCGGCCTCCGCGCTTTCCTCGTCGCGCGCAGCCGCTACGCGGAAGAACTCCTCGCGCATGCAGTAGCAAACGGCGCCACGCAATACGTCATCCTCGGCGCCGGTCTCGATACCTTCGCCCTCCGCAATACCAACCCGAGCCTTCGCGTCTTTGAAGTCGATCACCCCGCGACCCAGGCTTGGAAGCGCGATCTCCTCCGCGACGCCAACCTGGCCACTCCCACCAAGCTCACGTTCGTCCCCGTCGACTTTGAACGCGAATCTCTCGCGACACAACTCTCCGCCTCCGGTTTCGACTCCACCCAGCCCACCTTCTTCTCCTGGCTCGGCGTCGTCCCCTATCTCACACTCGAAGCCTTCCGCACCACCATCTCCTTCATCGGTGCGCAACCTGCCAACAGCGGCTTGGTATTCGACTACGCCCAGCCTCGTTCCGCGCTGCCGCACCGCGAGCAGCTCGCCTTCGACTCGCTCGCCTCCCGCGTCCACCTCGCCGGGGAATCCTTCCAACTCTTCTTCACACCACACCAGGCCGCCGCCGAACTCAGCGCTTTCTATAACCTCGAAGACCTGGGCACACCCGAACTCAACGCTCTCTATTTCGCATCACGGACCGACGGCCTGCGAACCATGGGCGCCGCCGGCCGTCTGGTCAGCGGCTGGCTGTAAATCTCCTCACCGGCCACCCTGTGCGATCCTGATGGCACGCCGCCGAGTTTCTGCATCTCATTACGATGGCCTTGGGCGCAAGCTCCGCCCACCGGCCAACACTCCCCATCAACGAATCAGGAGCAGCTCCCCAATGATCCTCCGCACGTCCCTCACCCTTGCCACTCTTCTTCCAGGCTCACTGCTCATCGCTCAGGGCGCTCCCGCCGCTGCGCCGCGCATGGCTGATCCTCCCGCGGTGACCTCTCCCTCAGCCACCCTGCGGCCGTCCCTCGAGATCCTCAAGTCCGCCCTCGGCGCCACCAACGTCGACCGCTGGAAAGGCTCCAACGCCATTAAGGGCGAGGCCTCCGCCAACATGCGCTCCATCGCCAACGACGTCACATCCACGCTGCCCTCCTTGCTCTCCGCCGCCGACGCGGCGCCCGGCTCGCCCGCCAAAGTTCTTCCCGCGTATCGCAATGCCGACGCGCTCTACGACGTCCTGCTGCGCGTCGTCGTCTCGGCACATCTTTACGCGCCCGCCGACCAGAGTTCCGGCCTCGATCAAGCCCTTCAGAGCCTCGAAGACTCTCGCCGTTCCCTCGGCGATCAGCTTCAGAAAGTCGCCCTCAACCAGGACACGCAGGTGGTCAAACTCCAGGCCGCGCTCCGCGCCGTTCCCCCCCCGCAGGCCGCCCCTCCCGCACCCGAGCCCGTCAAGTGCCCCGCCCCAACTACCCGGAAGCGCACCACAGCGAAGGCCGCTGCAAAACCCGCCGCCAAGCCCTCGCCTGCGACCTCTCACTGATCGCAAAGCTGCATTTTCCGGAACGGAATTTCACGCGCAGCCGCGCATGTTCAGGAACTGACCACTGAGAACTCGTCTCAGCTTGCGACCTGCTCCTCGGTCACCGATCCCACCATCGCCGCCTCTGCCTTCACCGGCTGCATCCAGTCCAGCGCGCGCATAATGTAGCCCTTCATCTCGCGCCGCTCGACAATCGCATCCAGAAACCCGTGCTCCAGCAGAAACTCTGACCGCTGAAAGCCCTCGGGCAGCTTCTGCCGCGTGGTCTGCTCGATCACTCTCGGCCCCGCAAACCCGATCAGCGCGCCCGGCTCCGCAATATTCAGGTCGCCCAGCATCGCGAAGCTCGCCGTCACGCCGCCCGTCGTCGGGTCGGTCATCACCGAAATGTACGGCACCTTCGAATCGTCCAGACGAGCCAGCCCGGCGGAGATCTTCGCCAGCTGCATCAGCGACACAATCCCTTCCATCATGCGCGCGCCGCCCGAAGCGGAAATGATAATCAGCGGCCGCCGCGTCTCCAGCGACCGGTCAATCGCCCGCGCAATCGTCTCGCCCACTACTGCGCCCATGCTGCCGCCGATGAAGCCGTACTCCATCGAGCTCACCACCACCTCATGCTGTCCCATCGTCCCCAGAGCATTCACAATGGCGTCGTTCAGCCCCGTCTTCTTCCGGGCCTCATCCAGCCGGTGCTTGTAACGCTTCAGGTCGGTAAAATTCAACGGATCGGTCGATCGCAGTTCCAGGTCGACCAGTTCGAATCCGGGGTCAAGCAGCAGCGCAATCCGCTTCTTCGAGTTGATGCGGAAGTGGTGCCCGCACTTCGGGCACACGTTCAAATTCCGCTCCAGGTCCTTCTTGAAGATCGCCTGCGCGCACCCCGGGCACTTGGTCCACAACCCTTCAGTGCGGACAGTCTTCTCGCCTTCATTCTGGATGCCGCCGTCGTCGTCCCGCTTGAACCAGCTCATCGAATGCCTTTCGGCTCTACCTCTTCTGCCACCGCTGTCCATTGTAGCGGGATTGCGGGTGCACCGCCGGGTGCCCATCAAGGCTTCCGTGCGTCGCTTGAACCACCACCAATCTGTGCCCCATTCATCCCGCGGCACTTTGCGGGATGAGTGGGATTGAGCCACAACCGTCTGAGCTCGTCATTCTGGAGCGCAGCTCCAGAATCCCCGTATTTGCCCTTGTCATTCCGCAGCGTTCGATCCCGCACCGCGGGGTCGAAGGCGGAGGAATCCGCTTCTCTACCATCACCGCACTCAAACCAAAAAAATACCCGAGCGCATCGCCACCTCGCCCGTCAAGCGAGTAGAAGAATTCCATGGCCGCAATCGGGGAACAGAGCTTGCAATGGTTCGCAACGGAGAGGGTGGCAGTCGATGAGCCGGCCGCACCCGACCTGCCCGCCATCGTTCGCGAACACTCTCCGCTGACCCACCATCTCCAGATCGAAGCCCTCATTGAACCGCTGCCCTGATTCGACCGCGCTGCAGCCAAGGGAGCGCCCCCACAAATTTATGGAAGCAGTTCCGCCAAAGATGATAGAATCGACTCGCTGATAGAAAGGTCCGATGCGCACAAGCGCGCCGGACCTTTTCCTTCAGGTTGCGCGGAAGGGGGCAGCTGGAGGAGAGCATCCGCAAGTTGCTCATTTCAGATATTTTGCGCATAAAATACCTGGAATCAATATTTTGCGACAGCATATCGCCTGCAAGTATTTGATTTGAGGAATTTTATGCCCAGGTATCGAATTTAATTAAACTCGCTCGCCGCGACGATAGTCGCCCCTGATGCCACAACGCGAGATAACACTGCATCCGTCAAAGAGACTATGACTGCTCATGCACACGTCGTCGACGACGAATCTATGGTCACTCCGTCTCTCGACGCCGGCTCTGGCCGTCCTGTCCGTGAATTCGAGGCGATCTGTGCGAAACACAGTCTGCCGTGTGGTGCGCCGGATAATCTTGCCCCCTTCCTGGGTGCCCTGGCCGAAAACAAGCTCCTCGCAATGAACTTCTGGTCTGTCGTCGCCCGCCTCAGCGATGGCCGCCACGGTCCCGCCCTCTCTCAGGAACAGATCCTCGCCGCCATCGTCCAGGCCGTGGCCGGGCAAAGCAAAGACAAAGCCGCCGAAGCTCGTCATGGCGAAATCGCGCAGCTTGCACGCATGCTCGCCGGCGAAGACGTCCTGGCCCCGCATCCGTCGGTCGGCGACGAGCGCGAACCGCCTGCCAGTTCGCCCAGCCCATCCGCGGCAGCGGACGAATCGCCGCGCAATACCCGGTATGCGACTGCGACGCAGCTTCACCTCCATACGGCAGAAACTGAGGCCGCCGCTCCGCCTGAATTCGCGCCGCGATCCGGCCGCTCGCGCCTGGTATTGACCCCCGATCTCTCACATCCTCCTATTCAGCCCCATCAGCCGCCAGTTGACCGGCAGCATGCAGCGATTCGCAGTGAGCCCGCATACGAACCCGACGAGCCGCGTATCTCGATCCCGCTCGCCGCTTACGCCGAGGGCGAAGGCAAGCGGAGCGCCGGAGCGCGCGCTGGTGCTGTGCTGCTCACTCTCGTTCTGATCTGCGGCGCAGCTGTTTTCCTCCTGCGCGGCGTGACCGCCTGGCGCCAGCCCGGTAACGCCGTGCAGCAGGCATTCACTGCGTTCACCCGAAACACCGTTTCCGCATACACCCGCGTACGGGACGCGATACACAATTCTTCGCCTGCTTCCCATGCCGCAATCACAACTCAGTCTGCAGCGCCGGCCACTTCCGACGCGGCCAGTGCGCCCATCGGAGGCTCGGAGGCTGCGCCAGAAGCGGGCTCGGGCTCCGACATCGCTGCGTCCACTCCCGATGAAGGCCATAATTCCGCAGCCCCCACCGGTATACCTGCCGCGCCGGTCGTACCATCTTCGCGTTCAGACGCGAGCCCCAGCCGCCCGGGTTCCACTTCTCGCACAACAAGCCGTCCGCGTGCAGAGGAAGAGGCGCCACGTGCAGATGACGTCGCGCGCGATGCCGCTCTCGTTCAGATTCCCGGCCGCGAGATGAGGAACCATCTCTTCGCCTCGCGATTTCCTATCGTCCCTGACGCGGTCAATGCTGATGCAGTCAACGGCGTGGTGACACTGCACGCTGTCATCACGGCCCGTGGCACCGTAGAGCATGCCTACGCTATCAGCGGCCCGGAAGCCCTCCGCCAGCCCGCCATCGATGCCGTGTCCGGCTGGCGTTACCGCCCATACATGCTGAACGGCTCACCCATTGACGTCAGCACCACCATCCGCGTCGACTTCTCCGGCAACCTCTAGCTGCTGCGATACTCTGTAGCCTGATTCCCACGCAGACAGGAGTTCTCCGCAGCCGAATGACCGCCGCCCGTTACCGCATGCCCGCCGAGTGGGAGCCGCACGCCGCCACATGGATCGCCTGGCCGCACAACCCCGAAGACTGGCCCGGAAAGTTCCAGCCCATCCCGTGGGTCTACGCCGAGATTGTGCGCCACCTCTCGCGCGTGGAAGACATTCACATCCTGGTGAACGACCTCGCCGCCGAACGCCGCGCCGCGACGATCCTGCAACGCGGAGGCGCCAACCTCGCGCACGTCCGCTTCCACCGCTGGCCGACGGACCGCGTCTGGCTGCGCGACTCCGGCCCGATTTTTGTGAAGGACCAGCGCGGGCAGAAAGCTGTCACGAACTGGAAGTTCAATGCCTGGGCGAAGTACCCCAACTGGCACCACGACGACAAGATCCCCCACCGTGTCGCAAAGCTCTACAAGATGCACGAGATCACGCCTGAGGTCCCCGCCGGCGGCACGCGCAAGAAAGCGCATCGCATCGTGCTCGAGGGCGGCTCCATCGACGTGAACGGCGCCGGCCTGCTGCTGACCACCGAAGAATGCCTGCTGTCTGAAATCCAGCAACGGAATCCCGGCCTCGGAGATGAGGTCGCGACACGCGAGGCGCTCGAGCGAGCGTTCCGTGACTATTTAGGCATCGAGCAAACGATCTGGCTCAACCGCGGCTGTGCGGGCGACGATACGCATGGTCATGTGGATGACATCTGCCGCTTCGTCGCCGAGAACACCATCCTCACCTGCGTCGAACCCAATACCGCTGACGAGAACCATCTGCCGCTCGCCGAGAACCTTGAACGCCTGCATGCTGCTCGCAGCCTGCGTGGCAAACCACTCCACATCGTCGAGTTGCCGATGCCCGCGCCTGTCGTCTTCGAAGGCCAGCGCCTGCCCGCCAGCTATGCCAACTTCTACATCGCGAACGGCCTGGTGCTCGTCCCCACATTCAACGACGCCAACGACCGCCACGCGCTGAACATCATCGCCGGCTGCTTCCCCAATCGCGAGGTGGTCGGCATCCACGCCGTCGATCTGGTCTGGGGCCTGGGCACGCTGCACTGCCTCTCCCAGCAGGAGCCCGCGTGAGGTCGGATGTTCATTACATGCAAGCCGCGGTAGCGGAAGCTCGCGCCTCTGAGGCTGCCGGCGAAGTGCCCATCGGCGCGGTCATTGTGCGCAATAGCGAGATCATCGGCCGCGGGCAGAACCGTGTGCTGCGCGACCACGACCCCACGGCCCACGCCGAGATCGTCGCGTTGCGCGAGGCCGGCCGCGCGCTGGAGAATTACCGCCTCCTCGGCCGTGCGGAAAACCGGAACGCCGACGCAGGCTGCACGCTCTACGTTACGCTGGAGCCGTGCGCCATGTGCGCCGGCGCGATCCTCCACGCACGTGTTGCGCGACTGGTCTATGCCGCCGCCGATCCAAAAGCCGGCGCCTGCGGCTCGGTGCTCGCTGTGATGAACCATCCGCAGCTCAACCACAAAGTCGAGGTCGTCTCCGGCCTGCTGGCGAACGAGTGCGGCGAAATGTTGGCTTCATTCTTCCGCGCCCGGCGCTAAACCGACGCATAGACCAAACGCTGGAGGGGCCGAGCGGCATCTGAATAGGCGAATGGAAGGCGCCGCATGCCAACCAGAAAGACAGCAAAGAAGTCCTCGGCAAGCCACTCGAAAAAGACCTACGCGACCAAGTCAGGCAAGCGGTCCACAACTCCGCCGTCGAAGCGCTGGTCCTCGAAAGTGAAGACTGACTCGACCAAACCCGCGCCGGGCCTCTTCAAAAAGAGCGCCAAGACGATCGCCGAAGGTCTCGACAAGAAGAGCGTCTCGCCGGAAGGAACCGGGCAGGCGATGCGCATGTTGAGCTTCTATGAAAATCGCGCCGGCAAAAACCTTCCCGCCGAGCGCAAGCGTACGCTGGAACATGCGAAGGATATCCTGCGTGAGAAGGAAGATAAGAGCAGCGGGAAACGCTCCAAGCGAAGCACTCACAAACGTCACTCAAAGAAGGCAGCATGAGCAAGCGTCTCGAAGGCAAGGTTGCAATCGTCACCGGCTCGGGTTCCGGCATTGGCCAGGCTATCGCCGAGCGGCTGGCGCAGGAGGGCGCGGATGTCGTCGTCGACTATCGCGACCACATTGAAGACGCACAGATCACACAACAGCGCATCAGTGCCGCGGGAGGCCGTTCCATCCTGGTGCATGCCGATGTAACATGCCTGGACGACGACCAGAAGCTGGTGGACGAGGCGTGGACGCAGCTGGGCAAATGCGACATCCTCGTCAACAACGCCGGCATTGAAAAGGGCGCGAACTTCTGGGAGGTTACCGAGAAGGATTACGACGCCGTCCTCGACGTGAATCTGAAGGGCGTGTTCTTCCTCTCGCAGTTCTTCGTGCGGCGGCTGCTCGCCGCCAAAATGCCAGGCCGCATCATCAATATTTCGTCGGTACACGAGGATATGGTTTTTCCGCACTTCGCGAGCTATGCGGCTTCCAAGGGCGGTCTGCGGATGCTGATGCGCAACCTCGCTGTCGAACTCGGTCCACACAATATCACGGTGAACAACGTCGCGCCGGGCGCGATCGTCACCCCGATCAACAATAATCTGCTGAACAATAAAGAACAGCTTGACGCCTTATTGAACAATATCCCGCTCGGCCGCATGGGCAAGTCGGAAGAGGTGGCCGGCTTGGTTGCCTTCCTTGCATCCGAGGACGCCGCCTATGTAACAGGGTCAACCTACGTGATCGACGGCGGTCTGATGCGCAACTACAAGGAGCAATAGCGACGCCTGTAAAATACAGACATGGAACTTATTCTTTACTCGGCCTACTGGTGCCGCGACTGTCGCGAGGCCAAGCGTTTTCTGGCTGAGCACTCCATCCCTTACCGGGAAATTGATATCGAGAAAACGCCGGGCGCAGCCGATGAGGTGTTGCGCAACGTCGGCAAACGGGCGATACCGCAGTTTGTCATCGATGGAAAGTGGATTCAACCATATCGCCCGGGCCAGGGCTTTCTCTACGACGAGATGGAAGAGCTTTTTGGCGTGAACGCGAAGCAGGTCTGACATTCTGCATCTTCCATCCCGCTTTTCACGGAGATTTTGCAAGTTTCGGCAGGGCCCCGGTTTTCCGACAACTGACAACTGAGAACTGACAACTTACGATGATCGCTCGCTATACACGCCCCGCCATGGGCCGCATCTGGTCCGACGAGAACAAGTACCGCTGCTGGCTGACGGTCGAAACCGCTGCATCGCAAACACTCGCGCGTTTTGGTCTTGTGCCGCAAGCGGCGGCAGATGTCATTCGTGATCGCGGCGGATTCACGGTTGACCGAATCAACGAGATTGAGGCTGAGGTGAAGCACGATGTCATCGCCTTTACCACTACGGTTGCTGAGCACATCAACGATCCGGCCAGCTCCCGCTGGCTCCACTTCGGCCTCACATCAACTGACGTAGTCGACACCGCGCAGGCGCTGCAGATTCGCGAAGCTTCCGCAATCATCCGCAGCGGTATCGAGGCCCTTGCGGCAACTCTGAAGAAGCGCGCGCAGGAGTTCAAGCACACGCCGATCATCGGCCGCACACATGGCGTGCACGCGGAGCCCTCGACGTTTGGGCTCAAGCTGCTGCTCTGGTATTCGGAGATGCAGCGCAATCTGGCCCGCTTCGACGCTGCCGCCGAGGACCTGCGCGTCGGCAAACTTTCCGGCGCGGTCGGCACCTTCGGCCACCTGAAGCCGGAACACGAAGAGGCCATCTGCGCGGACCTGGGGTTGAAGCCGGTCGCCATCGCAACACAGGTGCTACAGCGCGACCGGCACGCTGCGTACATCGCGAGCCTCGCAATTCTTTGCTCGACGCTGGACAAAATTGCGACCGAAGTGCGGCATCTTCAGCGCACCGAAGTCCGCGAAGCTGAAGAGTTCTTCTCCGAGAAGCAAAAAGGTTCCAGCGCGATGCCGCACAAGCGCAATCCGATCACGGCGGAGCAGATTTCTGGCCTTGCGCGCGTGGTCCGCGGCAATGCGCAGGTGGCGTTGGAGGACATTGCGCTGTGGCACGAGCGCGACATCTCGCATTCTTCGGCGGAACGTGTGATCCTACCCGATTCCACCGTCCTCGCCGACTACCTGCTCGCAAAAACCGAGCAGATGATTGCGAAGCTGCTGGTCTATCCCGAGCGCATGCTGAAGAACCTTGAATCGACCGGAGGCCTCGTCTTTTCGGGCCAGCTGCTGCTGGATCTTGCCGCGGCTGGTCTTTCTCGAGAAGACGCCTACAAGCTGGTGCAGACGCACGCCATGCGAGCGTGGAAGGAAGGTCTGACATTCAAGGACGAGGTCGCGCGCGATCCAGCGATCACGTCGCGGCTTTCAACGGCGCAACTTGCGCACGCCTTCGATTACAGGCGCCAGCTTGAAAACGTAGACGCCATCTTCCGCCGCGTGCTTGGAGAGTAAAGCCCTGGCACTTTGCCAAATTGTCATTCGGACATATTGCCACGGGCCGGTGCTGCGTCCGGACGGCTGTTCGGCGCCCGGACGCACGAGTGCGGGGGCCTGACAGGATTTTTTAGGAACTGCATTCGCGGCTCATCCGCAAGACGTTTTAGCAGATGGAGGAGACCGCCGAAGTGAGAACAGCCGGATGCTGGATGAGGGTGTGCTGCGGGATGAGCATGGTAATGGCCGCGGTCTGCGCGATGGGCCAGAGTCCGGCCCCACAGCAGTTTGAGGTTGCGGTGATCCGGCTGGACAATGCCGGCGCCTCCCCCGGGACCAGCGCGGACATCTACGACGGCGGCCGGGTGCAGGTGACGAACGCCACCATGCGATGGGTGATCCGTGTGGCGTTCCACCTGGAGGACCGCCAGATTGTCGGGGGGCCGGGATGGCTGGACAACGATCGCTATGACATTGAGGCCAAGACGGGCCGCCCGGAGAAACCCACGCCGGAGCAGGTGCAACCGATGATGCAGAACCTGCTCACAGAACGTTTCCACTTGAAGTGCCACCGGGAAACGCGCGAGATGCAGGTGTATGCGCTGCTGAGCACTGGAAAGCCGGCGACTGGGCTGAAACAGTCGGCCGATGGCACGCCGACCTCGATGAACACCAACGGTGCGCCGGGAAGTCCGCAGCAGCTTACGGCAAAGGCGACGACGATGGCTCAACTGAGCAACTATGTCGGCAACCGGCTCGGACACTTCGTTGTGGACCGCACAGCGATGGAGGGCGGTTACGACTTCACGCTGGAGTGGACGCAAGGTGGCGGAGGCGATTCGGGTCTTCCATCACTGGTGACAGCGCTGCAGGAGCATTTGGGACTGAAGCTGGAACAGCGCAAGGAACCTGTGGAGGTACTGGTGATTGACTCGATCGACAGGCCCACGGAGAACTAGAAGAAAAATTCCGTTCCGTGGCCCGGTTGGCTTGTGACTTGCCGGCATGGAAACACGTCTATGCTGGCAAGGAAGGGACGCGAATGCTACGGCGGGTTTGGCTTGTGGTGACGCTGCTGTCAGGAGTGGGTGCTGCCGCTTTCCCGCAGGCCGCTGCGCCGGTGCTGAATGAGGCGGCCCCTTCGTCGCTCAACGCTGACACGCCAACGATTGAAGTTCAGTCGCGCCTCGTGGCGGTGTCCGCGATTGTGCGCGACAAGGACGGCAAACCGGTGACGGGGCTGAAGCAGGAGGATTTCGCGCTCAAGCAGGACGGCAAGACGCAGCCCATCAAGTTTTTCTCGCAGGGCGCTGACGTACCGCTGACGCTGGCATTGATGGTCGACACGTCAGGATCCCAACGGGCGTACATCCGGGACGAAGTGAACGCGGGCAAGGCGTTTTTTCCTGCTCTGCTGAAACGGCCGGACGATCGCGCCATGCTGGTGCAGTTTGACGACCGCGTGCTGCAGCTTGCGAAACTGACGACCACCGAAACCACGCTGGAGCATGCACTGGCCTATCTGACAGAGGACCACAGCGACATCGGACGCGCCGGCGGAGGCGGGACGCTGCTGTTTGACGCAATCGTTGCGGTGTCGCACCTTGACCTCGGCGCGCAGCTCGGCCGGCGGGCGATGGTGATCCTGACCGACGGCGGCGACAATGGCAGCCACTTCAAACAGAAGGACGCCGTTCGCGAGGCGCAGCGCGCGGGGATAATGGTCTATACCATCTACTACTCGAACGGCGGCGGCTCCGAACGCGGACTGCAGGAGATCTCCAGCGCGACGGGCGGACGGGAATTTGCGGTGGACGGAAAGATGACCCTGGCGGACATTTACGCATCCATTGCGGACGATATGCGGCAATCGTATGAGATCGGCTATGTCCCGCCGGATGCGCGTCCTGATCGCTATCACACGATCGAACTGCGTACGACCGAGAAGGGACTATCGGTGCAGGCGCGCGAAGGATATTACACGCCGAAGTAGATTGTCCATGACTGACCTTGTCCAGATTGTTGATGCTGCGCTTGCGGATGCCACTCGCCGCAGCGGCGCGCATCTGGTCTGCCGGCCAGGTTGCACACAGTGCTGCGCTGGCGTCTTTGCAATTTCACAGCAGGACGCGGCACGTCTCCCTGGAGCGCTCGACGATCTGTCGCGGACCGACGCAGCCCGCGGGGATCGCATTCGCGCCCGTGTCGCCGCATCGCTTGGCCGGCTGGACGCCAGCTTTCCCGGCGATCGCGCGACGGGCATCCTTGCTGATGACGACTCCTCGCGTGAGTTCTTCGATGAGCAGTTCGGCAATGACGAAGTCTGCCCGGTCCTCGATCCAGACATGGGAACGTGCGATCTCTATGCATCGCGTCCGATCCTCTGCCGCACCTTTGGGCCGCCCATGCGCGATGCGGACGGCAATCTGGCTGCCTGTGAGCTGTGCTACACGGCGGCCGGCGCCGAAGAGATTGCAGCGTGCGAACTCGATCCGGCAATCACGGAGCTCGAAGAGCGCAGCAACGAATCGTTCAACGCGCAGCATAGAGTTCGCGGTGAGACCATCGTCGCTTTTGCGCTTCGCTCTTCCTAGTGCATCCGAGACACTCCAATGCAAAAGAAATGCCCCACCCCGTAAGGTGAGGCGAGTGAAGGGAAAATCCTGCTATGGGATGTAGTAGCGCATGCCGGTAAAGATCATGTTGTCCAGGCCGCGCGGCCCTGCAGGAGTAACAGCATTGCCCACACCGGACCACAAATTGCGCTGGATGTACTGGTAGTTGACCTGATACTGGAGACGGCCATACTTCGGGCTGTTGGCAACACGGTACGTGAAACCAAGCAGACCTTCCTGGATATAGCGTGTCGGCGAGGCGCAGCCGCTGGCCGAGGCCGAACCACCCGTGGACGAACCCGGATTGGGTGGAAGAGCGTAGCAGTCTGTGTTGGAGAGATTGCGCGCGCCGTAACCCATCACGGCGCCATTGAGGCTGCCGCCGCTAGGCGCGGTGATGGTGTACACCGTGCGTTGCGCGTATTCCCCGCCGTAGTAGGCGTACACATCGAGCTTGGGCGTGGGATGAGTCTCCAATGAGAACAGGCCGTGATAGTTGCGGATGGGCTCGAGCGTGCCATCCGGGTGCAGCGTCGCGTCAGCCAGTTGCGCCGAGCCATAACGGCCGGTGCCGTCGCCGGCCATCGCATACGCCGCGATATCCATGTACTTATTCGGAGAGACGCGGCCCCCACCGAAGACGCCGCCTGCGGCCTTTGTGTTGCTGACATAGTTTTGCGAATAGGTGTAGCTGCTGCTGTTTGTCGCAAGTATCGGATAGTAGTAGTCGCGCATGAAGCGGGCAACGCCGCCCAACTCAAAGTGCGCATGCGGCAGGTCGAAGGTGCTCTTCACTACGAAGTCCGGTGAGACGTTGTTGGCGTACGTGCCATTGAAGGCGTTGTAGAGGCCGCCGTTCTGTCCTGCGCCGGCGAAGAAGAAATTCGTCGGAACTGCGCCGGAGGTGGCGGAAGTAGCCGTGAAGTTGGTGATCTGCGCATTTTCGGCCGAGGCGGCGAGGGTAAGCATGCCGCCCTTCTTCACGTCGCCGAAGATTTGCTGAATGCGGATGGCGGGTTGGCGCGCCCAGCTGAAGCCGACGGTGTACTGTGCGTCGACGGAGTTGGGCAGCTTCTCCGTGCGGTTGTTGGTGCTGGTGCCGGTCTCCGTAACCAGCGACCACATCTGGCCGCCCGTGATGGTGAAGCCGCTGGCGAGCGCCGCCTGTCCCCAGAACTGGCGCTGCCGCAGGGTATAGCTGTTGGATTGATTGCCGTTCGACGTCGTTCCGGAACTGAGGAAGTCACCCTCAAAATAGCCGGACAGCTTGAACTTGCCGGCGTCTCCGACGAAGAGCCCGCCGAGGCGGCTCTGGCGGCCGGAGAAGTTGAGTTCGCTGACGTGGCCCTGGCTGGCGCTGGGGAGCGGGATGGTATTGAACGGGGTGTTGATGTCGGAGTTGACTGAGCGCTGCCGCCACACGTTTTCAAACGCGAAGAAGGCGACTGGCGTGATGGTGACGCCCTTATAGCGGATTGCGGCGGGTGAATCGATCTTCTCGTTCAGGTCGGCCCTGGTGGTGTTCATGTTGTCCAGAAGGGTGGCATTCACGCCCTGCTGATCAGCCACGGTGTTCTGCAGGGTCTTTACGGCGTCGGCCTGCTGTTGCGTAGCGGACTGTGCCTGTTGCGCTGCCGCCGTAGCGGACTGTGCCTGCTGCTGGGCTTCAGAGGCCTGCGACTGGGCGGCCGTAGCGGCAGACTGCGCGCTGGAGACGGCTGCGTCCTTGGAGGCGTTCTGCTGCTCCAGCGCCAGAATCTTCTGTTCGTCGGCTTCGACCTTCTCTTCGAGCTCGCGTATCTCGCGCTGTTCGGCGGTCTCCTTCTTCGCCCTGGCGCGCTTCTTTGCCGTCGCGGAGGAGGATGTAGTCTGCGCGTGCAGCGGAAGCATGCCGGAAATTCCGATTCCGAAGGCCAGCACGGCGGCCATCCCTGCGTGGAGTTGTTTCTTCATGGAACCTCGCTTGACTCAAGTTGGGAGCAGAAGGATGCACGGCGCGTAACAGGCTCGCCTGGGCCAAGCCGTCACATTCGTCTGCTCGGTTGATTTCGCCATCGAGGTTTTCAAGAAATTATGAATAGAACGCTAATTCAGGGGCTTCCATCTGTTGAATCCCGAAGGAATTAACGGGCTATTCACAAACCGGGACGGTCGCGACCCTTTTAAGGCAACCGCTGGGCGGACTGCCGCATGGCCTCACTTCGATCCGCTGGTTTACCGTAGTGGCATGTTGCAGAAGCGAATCGGCGTTGCGGCTCTGGCCTGGGGATTCTTGATGGGCATTGGTGTGCGAGCGGTACGGGCACAGGCGCTGAACCTGATCCCGATACCGCGCGAACTCGCGGTGTCAGGTGCCGAAGCGGTGAAGGGCCAGATCGAGATCAACTGCGCTGCGCCCTGTCCGGCCGAAGACCAGTTCGCGATCGATGACCTGAAAAAGTGGCTTGCCGCAGATGGCGTCGAGGTCAAAGAAGCCGCGACGGTCCATCTTCTTGTGGCGCGATATGGCACTAGCGTAGCGCAGCCCATCTTTCGCGACTCCGCAACGCAACCCGGCGAGAGGGCGGAAATGCCGGCCGAGATGCAGCCCGAGGGCTATGCCATCAGCCCGGACGCGCACGGCATCGCACTGACAGCTGCAACTGGACCGGGAATCTTCTATGCGCTGCAGACGGTGAAGCAACTTGTCACCGGATACGGGGCGAACGCGGTGCTGCACACTGTCAAGGTGCGCGACTGGCCGGCGATGAAGTATCGCGGCCTGGATGACGATCTCTCCCGCGGTCCAGTGACGACGCTGGAATTCGAAAAGAAGCTGGTTCGCACCATTGCCGCGTACAAGATCAATCTCTACTCGCCCTACTTCGAGCACACGATGCAGTATGCGTCGAACCCGCTGATTGCACCACCTGGCGGAGGCATCAGCGCTGCGGACGCGCAGGAACTGGTCGCCTACGCGCAGCAGTACCACGTCACCATCGTGCCGGAGCAGGAAGCCTTTGGACATCTGCACAACGCGCTCATCTGGGAGCAGTATCAGCCGCTGGCGGAGACACCGCACGGCGCTGTGCTTGCGCCCGGACAGGCTGGATCGATTGCGCTGATCAAGCAGGAGTTCACGGAGCTGGCAGCGCTCTATCCCGGGCCATTCCTGCACATCGGGGCAGACGAGACCGTCGACCTCGGCCTGGGGCAGACAAAGCCCGACGTCGATGCTCGCGGGCTGGGCGCAGTCTATCTGGATTTCATGCAGCAGATCGCCACTGCTCTGAAGCCGCTGAACCGGCGGCTGCTGTTCTGGGGAGACATCGCGCAGAATTCACCGGAGCTGCTGAAGACCCTTCCGCAGAGCTTCAAGGACGAGACCATCGCCATCGCCTGGGGCTACGAACCCGAGCCAAAGGGCTTCACCAAAGTGCTGACACCCTTCACGCAGGCGGGGTTCGAGACGTGGGTTTCACCCAGCGTGCACAACTTCCGCGTGGTGTATCCGGACTACGGGATGGGCTTGCTGAACATCCAGGAGTTTACGCGCGACGGGCAGAAGATGGGCTCGACCGGGCAGCTCAACACCATCTGGAATGACGATGGCGAGGGCCTGATCAACCAGGACTGGTACGGAATCCTCTTCGGCGCGGCATGCGCATGGCAGCAGGGCGAGTCGTCGATTGAAGCATTTGAGAATGCATACGGTCCGGTCTTTCACGGCGATACGACGGGCGCTCTGAATCAGGCACAGAAGGAGTTGATGGCTGCGCATGCCATATTGAAGGAGCAGGCGAAAGTGGGAGACGCGACCAACAATATCTTCTGGCTCGACCCATGGTCGAAGGACGGCCAGAGGATCGCGGCCCAGGTGCGGCCCTACACCCACGAGCTTCGCCTGCATGCCGAGGCGGCGCTGACCTTGATCGCGAAGGCGCGCGCCGCGGCAGGAGCCAACCCGGCGGCGACGATGAGTGCCGTTGGCGCAGCCGGGTTGCCGACGACGATGTATGACGCGGCAAAGTTTGGCGCGGCATCGAGCGGCCTGCGCGAGCCCGACGCGGTCGATGCAATGGAGCTGGGCGCGCGACGCATGGACTTCATCGGCCTCAAGTTCCAGCTTGCGGATGAGATGGCTGGCGACTATGCGCGCGCGCAGGCTGACGCTCTCAGCACGGACAGGAAGGTCCGCGCACAGGTGAGCCACGAGCTCGGCGATATGTATGGCGTGAATGGCCGCCTGGAAGATATGCGCAACGGATATACCCTGCTCCGCGACCTGTTCGAGTCGGCATGGCTGCGCTCGAACCGGCCCTTCTGGTTAAGGAATGTGCTGGAGCAGTACGACTCCGCCGCGCAGCTGTGGATCGCGCGTGCGGACAAGGTGCATAGCGCCCAGCGGCAGTGGTCGGATTCGAAGACTTTGCCCAGTGCGGCCGATTTGGGGATTCCCCCGGCTGCTATCAGTCCAATGATGGACGGCACGGGTGGAGCGCAAGCGCCGGCGGCGATGCAATGAGCGTTCGCGAAATCTCGGCAACGCGGTTGATCACCGCGGATGCCGTCATCGAGCGCCCGCGAATCACGATCGGCGCGGATGGGATGATTGCGTCGATCGAGCCGGACGCTGCCAGCGCAGATGAGACCGCGATCATCGCGCCGGCATTCTTCGACGTGCATGTGCATGGCGCCGCAGGCGCGGATGTGATGGAAGGCTCACACGAGGCGATGCAGCGCGTCGGCCATTTCCTGGCGACGCACGGCGTAGGGCACTTCCTCGCGACCACGGTCACAGCTCCCGTGGACGCGACGCGGCGCGCGCTCGAACGCATCGCGGACGCAATCGATGCGTCAGCACGAGAGTGCGCAGGCGCGCGGCCGGTGGGCATTCACCTCGAAGGCCCGTTCATCTCGCACGCCAAACGCGGGGTGCACCCTCCGGCCGCAATCCAGAGGCCCTCAGTGGAACTGTTCGACAGATTCCAGACCGCAGCGCGCGGCCACATCAAACTGATGACCGTCGCACCTGAGGTAGAAGGCGCGACAGCTCTGATCCGGCACGCATCCGGGAACGGAGTACGGGTAAGTATCGGCCACTCCAATGCCACAGCGCTGGAGGCGCGGTCGGCCATTCGCGCCGGCGCCGTAAGCGCGACGCACACCTTCAACGCCATGCGCGCGCTGGACCATCGCGAGCCGGGCATCGCGGGCGTAGTGCTGGATGAGCGCGAGTTGTATGCGGAACTGATCTGCGACGGCATTCACGTGAGCGAAGAGTTCGTACGGCTATGGTTCAGGGCAAAGGGCAGAGCGCGCGCGATCCTTGTTACTGACGGCATCTCCGCCACCGGAATGCCTGACGGCGACTACCTGCTGGGCGGGCTGGAGGTCACAGTCGCGAACGGCCGCTGCCTGCTGAAGAGCGATCTTGCAGCGGGCAAAGAAACGCTCGCCGGTTCAGTGTTGACGATGGACCGCGCGGTCGCAAACCTTGAAGCTTTCCTGGGCGCGGGGCTCGGGGCAGCTGTCCGCGCGGCAAGCACAAATCCAGCGCGCATGCTGGGAATGGAGACTCTGGGCGACATCGCCGCGGACCAGCCGGCCAACTTCAACGTCTACGCCGCGGACGGAAGGCTCGAGCGGACCGTGCTGCGCGGGCGCGAGGTCGCGAATCGCTAACGGTCGTGCTTGAGGTGGTCCCTCGGTCGCGCGGTACACTTGGGAAAGGCCGCGCAGAGCACTACGCGAAAGTGGCGGAATTGGCAGACGCACCAGCCTTAGGAGCTGGCGGGGCAACCCGTGGGGGTTCAAGTCCCCCCTTTCGCACCAAAGCTTTAGTCTCGCTTCAACGCGGACCGATTCGGAGCGTCTGTGGCGAGTAAGACCCGCGAGCGTGCGGACCAATCGAGGCCACCTTTTTATGAGCCAGCCCAACAAACCCAATGACGCACCAACCGTCCTTGCGCAACAGAGCGAGGACTATCGCGAGAATTACGCCAACAGCGTGCAGGTAAGGATGAGTGTGTGGGACTTCTTCCTCGTCTTCGGGACCATGCATCAGGAGTCCGCCGACAAGGTGCAGATCGACAACTTCCAGGGCATCTACCTCAGCCCGCAGCAGGCCAAGGCGCTCCTGAGCGTACTGGGGCACAATCTGGCCCAGTATGAGCAGACCTTCGGCAAGCTGGCGCTGGAGCCGCAGTTCACTCCGCCCGGACCTGTGAACTAATAGCGTGGCCGCCGGAACGAGCCACAATCCAGGGAAATCGGTGCAAATAAACGTGGTGCATGCCGCGCCGCGACCGCCTCTGTGGCGGCTGTACCCCATTTTCTTCGCGGCGGTCTATCTCTCGCACTTGACGCTGCTGCGCCTGCCATACTTCTGGGATGAGGCCGGCTATTACATTCCGGCGGCGTGGGACTTCTTCCGCACCGGCACGCTGATCCCGGTAACAACCGCGTCCAATGCGCACCCGCCGTTGCCGTCGATCCTGCTGGCCGGCTGGTGGCACGTGTTCGGATTTTCGCCGATCGCCACGCGGACGTGTGTATGCCTTGTCGCTGCCGCAGGCCTGCTGGCGGTTTATCGCATGGCGCGCGGGCTGATGAGCGCGACCGCCGCTGCGGTGCTTGCATTGCTGACCGGCCTGTACCCTGTCTGGTTTGCCCAGAGCACGCTGGCCCATGCGGACATCTTCGCCGCCGCCTTGGTGCTGTGGGGTCTGGCACTCTATCTCGACGGCATCGTTGCGCGCGACCCGGCGCAGAGCATGCGCGATGCCCCACGGCTCGCGGTTGGCACGGCTGTCCTTTTCTCACTCGGCGCGCTGGCGAAGGAAACCGCAATCATTACTCCGTTGGCGCTGGCCCTGTGGGAGGGCGTGTTGTGGCTGCGCGAACGCGCAGGCCAATCCATATCCGAAGAGTCAGAACCGAGACGATCGCGGCTTCGCTGGGCCGCTGCCCTGGTCTTTCCCGGTCTACCTCTGGCGGCCTGGTATGCCTATCACTTCCATCGCACTGGGTTCGTCTTCGGCAACCCTGAGTTCCTGCGTTACAACGCGACGGATAACTTCAACGTCCAGCGCATTGGATTGTGCCTCTATCACCGGCTGCTCCACCTCACGACGCATATGAACATGTTTGTGCCCGTGACGTGCGCCGCAGCCGCATGGCTGGCGCCTGCAATCGCAAACCGCACACGCCTGCCGCGCGCCATCACCGAAGCAGTCGGCGTCGTGCTTCTAGCGAACTGGATCGCTTTCTCGGTCCTGGGTGGCGCATTGCTCACGCGGTACCTGCTCCCGATGTATCCCCTGGTGCTGCTGATCTGCGTCGCGGAGTGGCGGCTGCACTTCCGCGCGTGGGGGTGGCTGGCCGCATTCAGCGCAGCAGCCTTCCTCGCGGGGCTATGGATCAATCCGCCATATGCCTTCGCCCCTGAAGACAATCTGACGTACAGCGACTTTATCGTGCTGCATCAGCACGCCGTAAGCCTGATCGCGCACAGATGGCCCCGGGCGACAGTGCTCACGGCATGGCCGGCAAGCGCCGAGCTGGCGCGGCCCGAACTGGGCTACACGAACCAACCAATCAAGACGTATGCCATCCGTAACTTCACACTCGACGAGGTGGAGAAAGCTGCGGCCAACCCCGGCGAGTACGACACGGCCCTTATCTTTTCGACGAAGCTGGCGCCGCCCGCTCGGCCATGGCGGCATGTGCAGCATATGCCTTCAGCGGCGGATCGCCGTTTCTTCGACTTCCACGATGATCTGCAGCCGCATGAGATTGCCGCGATGCTGCACGGCGATGTTGTGTGGCAGCAGGAGGACCGCAGCGGCGAATGGGTCGCCGTGCTTCGCTTCCCCCGCGTCGTGAACGCGGAGATGAGGATGCCGGCACAGTAAACCGGCAGTGCGATCGCACCTGACGGTCGCGGCTGATCTTTCCATTGCGGCCCGCAGCCCGCCCTGGGACGCCGCCCTCTATAATCGAGCCATTGTGGTGAGGACGATTCGCGGCCTGATGGGAGTGATGTTGGCGATGGCGCTCAACGTTGCCGCAGCTCGCGCGCAAACGACCCCTGCAGACAACAGCAACGCCGCAACAGCATCCGCAGCGGACATTCGACAGCCCGGCGGGAAACTGGTGCTCGTTCTGCCGTTTGAGAACCGCTCCGGCCAGGCGAACCTGGGCTGGATCGGCGACTCATTCCCCTGGACGTTGGACCAACGGCTGAACTCGGCCGGCTTCCTGACGATCGGGCGCGACGACCGCCAGTATGCGATGGAGCATCTTGGGCTGCCGGCGGATTTCAAGCCAACGCGCGCGACCACCATCCGCATCGCGCAGCATCTTGATGCCGACTACGTGATCGTCGGCAGTTTCAACATCGCAAACTCCGGCACGTCCGCGGCGCGTATCGATGTCCAGGCGCAGGTGCTGGAAGTCAATCAACTGCGGATGTCGCGGCCGGTTACGGAATCGGGCGCGCTGCCAAAGATCTTCGATGTGGAGAATGCGTTGGCATGGAAACTCGCTCAACGCATGGACCCGCACTTCGCAGTTGCGGAGCAAACGTTTCTGGCTGCGGCAGAGGGCGTCGGATTGAATGCGTTTGAGGATTACATCCGTGGCATCTCGGCTCCGACCGCTGAGGAGCGCCTGAAGCGGTTGCAGGATGCGGTGGCTGCGGCGCCCACTTACACGCCGGCATTGCTGGAGTTGGGCAAGGAACAGTATGCTGCGCGCGAATACGATGAGGCGGCGACCACGCTCGCAAAGATTCCGGCTGGCGATCGCGTGGCGCTCGAGGCGAGCTTCTACGGCGGCCTCGCACGCTTCAATAACGCGAGATACGCGGAGGCCGAAAAGGCATTCGCATTTGTTGCTTCACGGTTGCCATTGCCTGAGGTGGTCAACGACGAAGGCGTCGCACGGAGCCGTCAAGGCAAGGACGCCGTCGCCCTGTTCCAGCAGGTGATCGCCAGCGATCCGAATGACGCGGATTACCACTTCAATTTGGCCGTGGCGCTGCTTGGGCGCAATGACGTTGCCGGCGCTTTGCATGAGGACGAGGCGGCACTGAAACTGCACAGCGACGATCCGGAGGCGAAGGAACTCCAATCGCGCTTGCAGACGGCGCGCGGGTCGCCGGCGACGCTCAAGACGGTGCTGTATGCGGATGGCTTCAGTCCGACGACACGCATCCGGCGCACGTGGTCGGAGGCGTCGGTACGGCAGATCGCGTTTCAGTTGGACCAGATGCGTGCGATCCAGATGGAGGCAATGCCTCCCGCTCAGCGCGCAGCCGAATATACGAAGCTCGGCAACGGATATCTGGCGCAGGGATTGATGCCGGAGGCAGAACAGGAATTCCAATCCGCGCTGACCGCCGATTCAAACAACGCCGCGGCGCACGCGGGCATTGCGCAGGTGCGCGAGCGGACAGGTTCGGCCGAGGAAGCGCGCAGCGAGGCGCATGCCTCCCTCAAGATCGCGCCGAGCGTCGACGCGTATCTCGTGTTGGCTCGGCTCGACCTGGCCGCGAACCAGCTCCCCGCATCCGCCGGCGATGTCGCAAACGCGCTCAAGATTGAGCCTGCGAACGCCGCCGCGCTGGGCATGAAGCAGACGCTGGCGCTGCGCGGGCAGAGCGTGCCCTAGCGGAACGTGGCGTATGTTTAAGGCGAGGCCCGACCGTGATCCGCTCGACGATTCGATTTGCAACCCTCCTTTGCTTTTTCCTGGCGCTGACCGCACTGCATCCTGCTCCACGCGCACACGCTGCCGATACCGCACCGACGGTCGTCAAGCTCACCATCCATGACACCATCCAGCCCATCACCGCGGAGTACCTGAAGCGCGGGCTGGACGAGGCCGCGGCACGGCACGCGGACGCAGTGCTGATTTCCATGGGCACGCCGGGCGGTTTGCTCGAATCCACGCGCGAGATGGTCGCAGCCATTGAGGCATCGCAGGTCCCGGTCATCATCTTCATCGAGCCCTCCGGCAACCGCGCCGGCTCGGCGGGATTCTTCCTGCTGGAGTCGGCCGACATCGCGGCTATGGCTCCAGGAACGAACGCGGGCGCCGCGCACCCGATTCTTGAGGGTACGACGATGGATCCCGTGCTGAAGCAGAAGATCGAGAACGACGCCGCAGCCTTCATGCGCTCCTACGTGACGGTGCGCGGACGAAATGCGGCGGCAGCCGAAGACGCGATCCGCAATTCGAAGTCATACTCCGAGGCCGAGGCGCTGAATCAGCACCTGATCGACCTGGTCGCGCCGGACGATTCCCATCTGCTCGCTGCGCTGGCGGGCAAACAGATCAAGCGCTTTAACGGTACAAGCACGACGCTTAGCCCGCAGCTCGCCCGCGCAAACATCGTCGTGCTGCCGCCGTCCGTACGCGAGCGGCTGCTGACACGATTGACCAGTCCAGACATGGACGTGCTGCTGCTGTTGTGCGGCGGCCTGCTGATCTACCTCGAATTCAACGTGCCGGGCACCATCGTTCCCGGCGCGCTCGGCACGCTGCTGGTGTTGCTGGCGATCTTCGGCTTCAACCTGCTGCCTATCCAGCACACGGCAGTGCTGCTGCTCTTCGCCGCGCTGGTACTGATTGTGCTGGAGGCGAAGTTTGCCAGCCACGGCATTCTGGCGCTGGCCGCTGTGCTGTGCCTGGTCTTCGGCCTGGCGACATTGGTGAATGGTCCGGGACCGGAGATGCGCGTACACTTCGGCGTCGCTGCCGGCGCAGGAATCGGCTTCGGGATCATCAGCTTCGGCCTGGCATGGATCACGCTGCGCGCGCATCGCGGAAAGCGGCTGACCGGCCCGCAGGCGATGGTCGGCCATACGGCGGTTGCGATGACGCCGCTTGGTCCCACGGGAGAAGATGCAGTCGGGCAAGTTGAAGTCCGCGGCGAGATCTGGCGCGCGATGCTGGCCCCAGGCGAAGCTCCGGTCGCCAAGGGCGCGCAGGTGACCGTGCGCGGGGTCGATGATCTGACGTTGACGGTGTCGGGTAGAAATTAAGCATGGTATGTTTCCCCGAAGATGAGGTGGCGATGAGCGGTTCACTCAGAATTGCGAAAATGTTGACTTGCCTTCTTTTCACTCCATTGGCTTGCGAGCTGGCTGTCGGTCAAACGCCGCAACAAGGATCAGAAAGTTTCCCGCTCGCCGATTTCTCTCAAGGTACAAACTGCCACGAAAAAGGGGCGCCTGCAGGATCAGGGAATATGTCAGGCCAAGGTCGCTAATCAGATTCTTGCCCAAGGAAAAAGCGCAGTTCCCATCCTCATTTCGCAGCTGACAGATACTCACAAATTGAAGGAACCAGCTTTCGAGTTTTGGAATGGCGCCATGGCAGTGGGAGATCTTGCAGAATTCGTTCTTACCGATCTCTACTGATTCAGACTGGCGCACCTTCAATATGCCCGGCCTGGAACAAATAACGAATCCGCCATGCCTGGAGTCAGCAGAAGCGTGCTGGCGAGCATTACTGAAAAGGCATGGAAGGAAGTTTGTTCACGATCAGTGGCTCGCCGCATGGAATGCAAACAAGAGTCGGGTTTATTGGGACGCACAGGCAAGATGTTTCAGATCGTCTCGCCTCGTCAGCCGCTAGTCGACGTGTGCGAGGTACTCCTGCAACGCATCCTGAACGACAGTGTTTAACTTCATGTCGTGCTGATCAGCATAGAGGGCTGCGCGCTGGTGCAACTCACGTGAAACGCGCACGTTGAAGCTGCCCTTGAAGGGAACATTTGGGGCCTTACCTTCTGCTTTGCAAAAAGCGAAGTACTCATCTACAGCGTCGCGGAAGTTCCTTTCAAGAGACTTCACATTGGTGCCGCCATAGCTGATCATGTCGCGTATTCCCAGAACGCGCCCATGTAGCATCTTGTCCTCTGCGCTGTACAGGACAGACCCATCGTAGCCGCGATATTGCAGCGTCTGGCTCATGAAAGGATCCCCTCCCTCGTCAGAAAATCAATGGCATCGTCAACCTGATACGGCTTCAGCACTTTTGCCGGATGCGGTTCATGAATAAACATGGTCGCTTCCGTCGCCGGATGGATGAACTTACGACCCGAACCGCTGGACAGTACCAATTTGTAGTCCAGAGCCTTCATAAGAGAAGCCAGCTCGGCCCAGGTGAAATCCTTAGGTCTTGATGCAAGCCGTTTCAGCAACTTTTCGCGCTTTGACACTCAGCGAACGCCTCTGCAACTAAATATAGTTGCAGGCTGCGCCGGACGTCAACTTCAACTACTCGGTGATCCGCGCGACCACATCATAGTCGTGGGACTCAGTGATCTCAGCGCGGTAGAAGGTTCCGGGGACGAGCGTCTCGTGCGGGCCGAAGTCGTTGATCAGGACTTTGCCGTCGATCTCCGGCGCGTGCAGCGCGGTGCGGCCCTGCCACAGCAGCTCGGTCTCCTCGCTCTCGCCTTCGACAAGGAGCTCGACCTCGCGGCCCACCCATGCCGCCTTCGACTTTTTGCTGATCTTCCGTTGTAGCTTCATCAGGCGGCGGCGGCGCGACTCAATCGTGCGCTTCGGCACCTTGAGTTCAGCATCAAGCTCGTAGGCGGCCGCACCCTCTTCGTCTGAATAGGAGAAGACGCCGAGCCAGTCAATCTTCGCCGCTTTGACGAATTCTTCGAGCTGAGCGAAATCCTCTTCCGTCTCGCCGGGGAAGCCCACGATGAAGCTGGTGCGCAGCACAATTCCCGGCACTGTGGCACGCGCCTTCTCGATCATGCGCTGAAAGACCTCCGGTGTGCCGCCGCGCTTCATTCGCTTGAGCACCGCAGGCGACGCGTGCTGCAGCGGCACATCGAGGTACTTCGCGATGGTGTTATGCCGCGCCATGGTCTCAAGCAGGCGCGTGGTGATCTTGTTGGGATACGCGTACAGGAACCGCAGCCACTTGAGGCCGGGGAGGACCGCCAACGCGTTGAGCAGCGTAGCGAGGCCGTCCTTCAAGCCAAGGTCTTCGCCGTAGCAGGTGGTGTCCTGGCCGATCAGCGTGATCTCGCGCACGCCCTGCGCGATCAGACGCTCGGCCTCGGCGATGATCGACTCCACGCGACGCGATCGGAACTTGCCGCGCAGTTGCGGGATGATGCAGAAGCTGCACGGGTGGTCGCAGCCTTCGGCGATCTTGATGTACGCGGACGCGCGCGGCGTAGATAGGATGCGCGGCGTGTCTTCGGTGTAGAGGTACTCAGGCAGCGCGGCTGTTGCGCCATGCCACGCGGCGCGGGAAAAGCGTCCCTGGCGCTCGCGATGATCGCCCTCAGCTCGCGAAGATGGCGCAAGCTGTTCCCCTTCAATCTGCGAGCCAACTTCTGCCGGATGCGAGTGCTGACGCACGGCACTCGGCGCTCGGCTGACGAGAATGTTGAACGGCGATGCAGCTTGCTCTGCGGGCTGCGGCGGCGTCGCTAAACCCGCGGCATCGAGGATCGCTTCCAGTTCGCCCGTGCCGACGACGGCGTCGACATCCGGGATGCTGGCGCGGATCTCATCGCGGTAACGCTCGACCAGGCAGCCCGCAACGATCAGCCTCCTGGCCTTGCCGCCGTTTGCCTGCTTGTGCTGCGCCATTTCGAGAATGGCATTCACCGACTCCTGCTTGGCCGAGTCGATGAAGCTGCACGTGTTGACGACGAGAATCTCGGCGTCCTCGGCGTGCGGGGTAAGTTCACCGCCCGCGCGATGAAGCAGACCCATCATCACCTCGGAGTCGACGAGGTTTTTGGGGCAGCCCAGCGAGACAAAGCCGACGCGCGGACGCTCCGCGGGCGCAACTTCAAGCTGCTCAGTTTTCGGATCGAGAACGGACTGCGGCACAATCTCATTCTACCAATCGGCAACCAAATTCAGGGGTCCCCCCCATGCCTGGATATCCAAGATATCTCTTCTAAAGGAATTAGCAGGTCAAGGTATTCCGGTACTTAAAATCAAAAAGCCGCAGCATTGCTGCGGCCACCGAACTAATTTCTTACACTCTAAGTCCATTATAGCTGCTGCACGAAAACTACTATGCCACCTTTTCGAAAAAATTATCCTCCGAAGAACGAGGAGGATGTGGATCCAGAAAAGAAAAAGAGGGCTTGACAGCTTCACACGTAGGGTGGCTCTTCGGTCTCTTCGAGCGGCTCCGCGCCGGCAGCGGCGCGCCGTGCGCGAAGCTTCGCGAAGAATCCCTCCGCCAAGTTGCGCGCCTGCCCGGCCAGAATTGCAATCCGTTGAGCGGGCGCCTTCAGTCCATGGCCAATCGCTTCGACTACTTCGGCAGTAGTGTTCAGCGCGGCCGTGACCATACCATCGACTCGCGCCACCTGCCGCTGCGCGCGCATGTTGGCATCCGCGATGGTGGTGTCACAATGCTGGACGACGGCTTTCGCCGTTTTGCTCGTTTCTTTGAGGCTTTCGCTGGTTTCGACGAAGTTGGTTGTGATGACCTTGATCTTCGGCGCGGCATCTGTCAGCAGGTCGCGACTGGTACGGCCCACCTCGGCGGCGACGTCGAGCAGGGGCAGCATCTTTCCCTTGAACTCTTCCGCGGCGGCGCCGAAATCGCGCAACACCTTCACCGCCTTCACGGCGACGACGATCAGCACAATACCGAGACACAGCGCCGCGAGAACGATCAGCCCGATCAAAATCATGATCAGGCGATTCGTCAGGGCCAGATCAGACTGCTGCAACCAAAGGGCCAAGGTGAAAATCGCCATAACCGCAACACTTCCTTCCGCCGGAGATCGATCCTGCACGGCCCGTAACACGCAAACTGAGACAATGAGGACACGTATGGCTGCCGTTCGCCGACAGCATGCATCTCGTTAGGCCTGAGTTTCCACCGTGGTGTTTTTGTAGGCTTCTGTACCGGCATCGACTGCCGCGCTCACTTTGGCCTGCTGTTCATTGACGAGGTTCCGCCCTTTTTCCGCGTACTGGCTCCACTGCGTGCGGCCTTTTTCGTAATACTCGCGGCCTTTGTCGGCGTAGGCGCTGGCCTGCTGCTTTCCCTGTTCGACAAGCTCAGCGGCCCGCTGCTTTCCCTGCTCGTAATATTGCCGTCCCTGATCGGCATATTCAGAAGCCTTTTGCTTGCCCTGTTCGATCAGCTCCTCTGCGCGTTCCCGCGCCTCGCGGGCGCCGTTCATCAGGTCCTCACGCGTTTCTTTGCCCGCCTTGGGCGCGTAGAGCACGCCCAGAAGCGCGCCGAGGCTCAGCCCTGCCAGGAACCAACCAAGCCCGCCCGATCCATTGTCGTTGTCTGCCATCGCTTATCTCCTCTTCCCAAAGGGTTCTCATCGGCGGCCTGCGCCGGTTTGTCGATACGGAATTCTACCGGAATGTATCACCGGTGGTTGCCCGCTGTCCCGCTCCGCGTGCGCACGATGCTGCGTCTTGCTGTCCGATGCCACGGGCGTGGTGCAGGTTGCGCCGGACCGCGCAGAGCGGCTTTTCACCGTTAGCCGCCTGAGAGCGTCCAATCTACAGGGGACCTGTAACAGCCGGGCCGGGCAAGCCGCATTCGGCTATGCGGCAGACAATCCACGTACCGCTCGCGATATAGCCGCTCAACAGGTTTGGGGAGTATCGTTAGCTGCATTGAAAGGGAACGGATGAACGCACATCGGACTGGCTCGGTTGCTGTTTTAGCGACACTGGCTCTGATACTCGCAGGCGGGTCCACCGGCTGCAAGAGCTCCGCGGCGGATGACGCCACGCTGAACACGCAGGTGCAGAGCAAACTCTTCTCCGACCAGGGGCTGCGCGGCGAGCAGATCCAGACGGCAGTCTCCGGCGGCGTAGTGACGCTAAACGGAACGGTATCCAGCGACACAGCGCGGTCGAGCGCGGCCGGCGACGCCGCTCAGGTTGCCGGAGTCAAGACGGTGGTGAACAATCTAACGGTACAGGCCCCCGCGGCAACCGCGACCACGAAAGTGCCGCAACCACTGCCGGTACAGGCTGCGCCGGCAGCGGCTCAGATGGCCGTGAAGCCTTCCCCGAGCAGACATGATCGCGAGCGTGATCGCGAGCGGGATCACAATCAGCCGCAGCCGGCCCCCATCGTGCGTAACACCCCTCCGCCGGCACCCGTGCAAACAGCTCAGGCACAGCCGGTCGCGCCCCCTCCGCAGCCGCAGGCGCCTCCGCCTCCACCGCAGCCGGTCGTACACGCCATCACGTTGCCCGCAGGCACTCCCATTCCGATTCGCATCACGCAAACGCTGGACAGCGCCACCACGCAAACTGGCGATAAGTTCACCGGCACGATTGCCTCCGACATTATCGTGGACGGTATGGTCGTGCTGCCGCAGGGCGCGCCTGTCACCGGCCATGTGGATGAAGCCAAGGACGCCGCGCACTTCAAAGGCAGTTCGTTGCTGACGATCTCGCTGACTTCCATCTCGCATCGCGGCGAGCGGATTGAATGCTCAACCGAGCAGTATTCCAGGGAGGGCGCGGGCCGCGGCAAGAACACCGCGGAGAAGACCGGAGGCGGCGCAGCCGTGGGCGCGATTCTCGGCGGCATTCTAGGAGGCGGCAAGGGCGCGGCGATCGGCGCAGCGACTGGCGGCGGCGTAGGCGCCGGCGTAAACGGTGTCACGCGCGGCCAACAGGTGCAGATTCCTTCGGAGAGCGTAGTTCGCTTCAAGCTCGCCGACCCCATCATTGTGCACGTAACCACAGGCGGAGGGCCAGACGACGGCTCCGCTCCCGGACTTCAACGCCGCAGCGACCAGTAGCGCGGCGCCCGGAACTTTTACCGGAGACGCGATCGATTACGTCTCTGTTTCAACCGCGCACGCGAGTTCTTGCGCGCAACATTTCTCACTGCAGTAACCGGCGCTCGTTCAGGTTAGATTGAAGCGCTTCGCAAAGTCTTGCACCGAAATGTGCGAGGGCAACCCAAGTCCTCGCCACAGCACCTAACATCGCTGTCCCGCACACGAACGTTGAGGTAGCGCTTGACGAAGGCAACGCATACTCCAGCGGGCTTTTTGGCCCTCACACTGCACGCGCACCTTCCCTATGTGGTGAACCACGGCACCTGGCCGCATGGGCTGGAGTGGCTGCATGAAGTGGCCGCCGAAACCTACCTGCCGCTGCTCCGCGTGCTTGGGCGTCTGGAAGCCGACGATATTCCAGCAAACATCAACCTGAACCTGTCGCCGGTGCTGCTGGAGCAGTTGTCGCATCCGCATTTTATTGCGGAGTTCCCACAGTACCTGGAACGCAAGATGACCGCGGCGCGCGAGGATGAAGCGTTTTTTCTTCAGATGGGCGACGGGCACCTGGCTGAGACAGCCCGAATGTGGGGCGGTTTCTTCTCAGCTGCGCTCGACGATTTTCGCGCGCTGAATGGTGACATCGTCTCCGGCTTTCGGAAATTTGCCGACGCGGGAATGATTGAGACTCTCACCTGCGCCGCAACCCATGGCTACCTTCCGCTGCTGGGGACAGATGAGAGTGTGCGTGCGCAGGTGCGGGTCGCCGTGCGGACTCACCAGCGGCACATGGGACGCAGGCCGCGCGGCATCTGGGTACCGGAGTGCGGCTACCGGCCGGCAGGCCGGTGGGCGTATCCAGTCAACGGTGCAGGCGAGAAAGATACGGGTGCGGCATTCGAGCGCATCGGCGTGGAACGTGCCGTCGCAGAGAGCGAAATCGAATACTTTTTCGTCGATTCGCATTTGGTGGAAGAATCGCTTCGCGCCACCTCACCCTACGGGCCGCCCGAGAGCCGTGTTCCACGCACGCCGCAACTGGAACGCGTAACGCAGCGCGCTGAGCGCAGTCTTTACCAGCCCTATTACGTGGACGGACCTTACGACAAGCGGTTCGCGGCGACAGTGTTTCCGCGGGACCCAAATACAGGCATGCAGGTGTGGTCCGGCGACGCGGGCTATCCGGCGGACCCAAACTATCTGGACTTCCACAAGAAGCGCTTTCCCGGCGGCCATCGCTACTGGCGCGTCACCGGCCCGAAGGTCGACATAGGCGCGAAGGAGGTGTACTGGCCGGAACAGGCTGCCGTGCGCGTTGAGGAACATGCGGCACACTTCGTCGGGCTGGTCGAAAAGGCGTTGGCGGGTGGCATGAGCAAGGCGATTCCACCAGTCCTGTGCGCGCCCTTCGATGCGGAGCTTTTCGGCCATTGGTGGTTCGAAGGCCCGATGTGGCTGGAGGCAGTGTGCCGCAAGGTGCACGCCAGTGAAACCATCGCGTCCATTACCTGCAGCGAATATCTCGACGCCTATCCTCGCGCCGGATTTATCACCATGCCGGAGGGTTCGTGGGGCGCCGAGGGCAGCCACCAGGTATGGTTCAACCCGGAGACCTCATGGACCTACTCGCATCTCTACGCCGCGGAGTTGTTTACGCGCGACATTTGCAGCCCGATGCACTGGCGCAACACAGAGCTGGGCACACGCATCGCGAAGCAGCTGTGCCGCGAGTTGCTGTTGCTGGAGTCTTCGGACTGGCAGTTCCTCATCACCACTGGCGCGGCCCGCGACTACGCAGAACGACGCTTCCTCACGCATAACGACCAGTTCCTTGAACTGAAGACGATGTGGGAGGCCTTCACCAACGATGGCACATTGAACGAGCTTCTTGCAGCGCGGCTGCAGGAGATCGAACAACGTGACAACATTTTTCCTGACATCGATCCATCTCTGTGGATGGAGGGAGGCTGTGAGCGGGATGTAACGGAAAAGCCCGAGACTGAGACGGAAGACCGCCCAGACCGCCCGAAAGCGCCTGCGGCTGAGCCGGCACTCTCCGCTCAGCGTGAGGCACAACGATTCCGCGCCGCTTCCGATTGAGATTCCACTCGCAATATCACCCCGTGTCGGAAAGGCCAGCCGGTACAGGCCAGTGCTAGAATCGCTGGCACTGGAAAGCTGGCAAACGTGGAAATGGTTGCTGAAACCGGTCTGGGCGAAGGTGTAACCGCGGACGCGGTGCGCGCGCAACTCGACCTGCTGGTTCACGATGAAGTCTTCCGGTCGAGTAAGCGTTCCATTGCGTTTCTTCGCTACGTGGTCGAGCAGACGCTAAACGGCTCGGCAGACCAGATCAAAGAGCGGACAATTGGAGCGGATGTTTTTGGCCGCGCGCCGAGCTACGATACCAATCTTGACCACGTAGTCCGCACCGCAGCCATTGAGTTGCGCAAGCGCCTCGCCATCTACTATGGGCAGGAAAAGCATCGCCACGAGCTCTGCGTCACCTTGGTCCCCGGCTCCTATATTCCCAGATTTGCTCTTGCCGGCAATGTCGGCGCAGAGCATGGGTCGAGCCCGGAGATGTTTACGCACAGGACCGCCGTCGGTCCCATCGAGTTTCCGGCCGTTCCGCATTTCGGCGCGCAGCTTGCCGGTCACGAGCGCAGCCGCCGGCGGCGGCTTGCCTCGTTCGCCATCGTTTCGATCGTCGTCCTTGCCGCCTCCGGCGCGGGGTACCAATGGATGCATCGGCCAACGCCGGAGGATCTCTTCTGGAGACCGGTACTGGATACGCCCGGACCGGTGCTCCTCGCGGTTGGCGATGTGCCCGACGGGCCGCCGACCGCTCCCGCAAATCAGGCATCCACAGACTCGGTGACGCCTGTGCTGCACTCCAACCCGGCACACACTGTTCCGTTGGCCGACGCGGTGACCATGGCGCGAGTGGTGGGAGCGCTTCAGTCGGCCGGCAAAGAAGTTGTGATTCGCAACGAGAACTCCCGCTCCTTTTCCGACCTTCGCGACGGCGCCGTAGTGCTGATTGGCGGCTTCAATAATGAATGGAGCCTCCGGCTGACGCAACCTCTGCGCTATAGTCTGGCGTTGGACCCTGAGCGCAACCTGATTTATATCAAGGACTCACAGCACCCCGCCTCGCGAAGCTGGAGCTGGGCTACCAACCAATCCAAGGAAATTGTCGGCGGCCCGCAGGGACCGGTCCTCCAGGATTATGCGCTGATCTCGCGCATCCGCAACTCGCAGACGGGCCACGTGGTGGTCATTATCGGCGGCTTGTACACATATGGCACGCAGTCCGCCGGAGAGTTCCTTACAGATCCGCGGTGGATGCAAGCCATCTCTCGTACGGCAGTCCTTGACCCATCCCATCCGAACCTGCAGATCGTGCTGGGAACAACGGTGACAGACGGAACGCCGGGGCCTCCCAAGGTATTGGCCGAGTCTTCATCCGAGTAGCTCATCGATCTCATCGTCAGCGCCTCATCGGCAATATTTCCAAATACTTACGTATTGTTTCTGACCGTCAGGAACGGTCTGTGTCTCGTGTTCGTGCGTGGCGAGGAATACAAATTGCATAATCCAGCCATTTGCGCTTTTGATCCGCGCGACCCCGAACGAGAGTTGGCGAACAGGAGACGAACAAACATGAACCAGATTCCTTCCCGGCCGATGCGCACCTTATTGTCTCTCACGATCTGTCTGATGTTCCTGTCGCTCAGCGCCGGCGCCTTTGCCCAGGGTCTCGGTCGCGTCTCCGGCACGGTGGCTGACTCCGCAGGTGCTGTGGTGCCATCGGCGACAGTGACCCTGACGCAGGTCAAGACGGGGGCGATGAGCACCTTCAAAACCGATGCAGATGGCCTGTACAACTTCCCCTCCGTCAATCCTGCTGAGTACCGGCTGGATGTGACGGCAGCGGGCTTCAAGAAGTATGAGCAGGCGGGCGTCACCGTGCTGGCCGACCAGAGTGTGACGTTGAATGTGGCGCTGCAGGTCGGCGCTCAGCAGGAGACCGTTACAGTGGCGGCGAGCGCCACGCAGATCAACATGACCGATCAGGCCATGTCGCAGGTAATCGGGCAGGCGCAGGTCAACGAAATGCCGCTGAATGGCCGCAACGCAGCAGCGCTGACCTTGCTGGTAGCCGGTGTGGAGGCCGCGCCGAACGCGCAGGCCGATCAGGGCGCTACCAAGACGTTCCCCGTCGCAGTCACGATCGCGGCGGACGGCACGCGTACCGGCCAGACGAATTATCTGCTGGACGGCGGCAACAACGTGGATGAATACACGAATGTCAATGCGCCGTTCCCGATGCCGGATGCGCTGCAGGAATTCAGCGTGCAGACGACCAACTATAGCGCCGAGTACGGCCAGAATGCCGGCGGTGTGGTGAACCTGATCACGCGCAGCGGCGGAAACCATTATCACGGCGATCTGTTTGAATTCGTGCGCAACAGGGCCTTCAACGCGGCAAATTACTTTGCCTATGTGAGCGGCGTAAAGACGGTCGATCCCCTGAAGCGCAACCAGTTCGGCGGCACGATCGGCGGACCCGTGGTCATCCCCGGCCTGTTCCATGCCAACCACTCATTCTTCTTCGTTGGGTACGAAAAAACCATCCAGCATACTGCGGCGACCAGCGCTAGCGCCGCAATCGTGCCTACTCCCGCACAACTGGCCGGCAACTTCAACTTCACGACCAGCGCGGCCCCGGGTACACAGGCGTTCTATCAGGCATGCATTGCCAACCCCGCGCTGGCGACCAACCCGGCCAATTCGGGCCAGTGCTACCCTTACGTCTCCAATGGCGGCAACTCCTACACTGCAACGATCCCGACCACTTCCTACAACTCAGCTTCAAAGGCATTGCTTGCGTATTTGCCGACGGGCGATGCGAACGGCAACTTTTCTTTCGTCAAGCCGAACTTCACCAATCTTGGCGAGGTCACGGCGCGCTTCGATCAGGACCTCGGGGCCAATGATCGCGCGACGGCCCGTTATTTTTCCGACGCCTACCATCTGGACGGCGTACTGAACCTGAAGGACCTGATCACTTACCAGGACCAGGCGAACATCCATTACTACAACGCGCTCATCTCGGAGACGCATACATTCAACAGCCGGCTGCTGAACAATTTCATCCTCAGCTACCAACTGGAAGACTCCAACCGCGGTCCACTGCCCGGCTCGATCAACGTGAATGATTTGGGCGTCAACGTGTGGCAACCCGCATTCAAGCAGATCAATTCCATCGGTGTGTCGGGCTTCTTCTCCATCGGGGACAATCCACAGGCCGACTTTGCCCGCGCCAACTACACCCTCTCCGACGATCTCCACTGGCAACTTGGCAACCATGCGATTGCCTTCGGATTTCACGGGGAGATATCCAAGGTCGACATTACCAACGCGTTTGAACAACCCGGGCAGTTCTCGTTCAATGCGAACGGGACCAACAATGCGATGGCCAGCTTTCTGCTCGGCTACCTTGGCAGCTTCGTCCAGGCCTCTGGCCAGTTCCTCAACCTGCGCGGCAAGTTCACCGGCTTTTATGCGCAGGACAGCTGGAAGATGAATCGTCGTCTGACGGTCAACTACGGCATTCGCTACGAACCGTTTACTCCCTGGAATGAAATTCAGCATCGCATGG
>DATNAU010000181.1:0-15718 GCA_035572415.1 Acidobacteriaceae bacterium | reverse complement strand
GAACGTGAAGTTCGGATCGAGGTCAGGGTTGTTCTGGCTGCTGCGATAGCGCGTCCACCAACTGGTATCGAGAGTCAGTTCCATCAGATTGGTAAGCCGCAGCTTTCCGCTGGAGCCTGTGGCGGTGCTGCCGGGCAGCGTGCGGAAGGACTCGAGGTTGACCGTCGCGGCGCCTTTGGAGGCGAGATAGGCGTTCAGAAAGTTCTGGTGGGTGAACTCATCGTCAGTGTTGTCGTGAATGTACTGCGCCATATCCGAGTCCAGCACAGCAAGGGCGGCGGTGTAGGCGGGATTTCCGCTTCCATCAGGCTCTTCCTTGTCCTGCACTCCGCCGAGTTCGTTGTACTGGACCCAGAAGTCGGTTTCCAGGATTTCTGCCGCGGCGGCGAAGCGAAGCATAGCTGCATCGCCTTGCGTAAGGCGGCCACTGGAATCTTCATCGACATCTGCAAACGCGTTGCTGGTGAGAAGTCCTATACCTGCGGCGGCAACTCCGCTTCTGACGAACGAGCGCCGGCTGATCTCTGCTTTCATGCTGCTCCACATCGTGTGCATGGGTAGTACCTCCGCTGCGAGCTTGACGCTACCCAAGCGGGGCGATGTCAGAAGAGCATCAAAAATTTGTCATCGATTTGTATGGGCGCTCACTGAGAAGCGGTTTTTTCGCGGTGAGACAAGAGATGTGTGCGGAGTGAAAATGCGGGATCCGAGGAGCTTGCGCCGGTGGTGTGACTTAGGAAGCTCTGGATCAGGCCCTGAAGACCGAATATTGCTCCCACAAGAAACGCAGATTCCCTTTGGGAATGACAAACAAAAGGCAGCTCACTCGTCTTAGAGGAGCAGAGGCGCGGCTTACCACACGAGGTGATACATCCCACCCGTCCGCAAAGTGCGCGCGCCGGATGGGCACCCAGTCATCAACTCGCTGCGATCTAGGTGGAGTAGTCGGCGTTGATGTGGACGTAGTCGACGGTGAGGTCGCAGGTAAGGAACTGGCAGGTTCCGGCGCCATCGCCGAGGTCGATGGTGATGGTGTACTCAGGTGCAAGCATGGCGCCGTGGGCGGCGGCTTCATCGAAGGCCGGTGCGCGCAGGCCATATTCGAAGACGGGCTGGTCGCCGATCCAGATGCGCGTTTTTTCGGGCGAGAAGTTGGCGCCGGAGTAGCCGGCGGCGGCGATCAGGCGTCCCCAGTTGGGGTCGCCCGAGGACCAGGCGGTCTTGCAGAGCGGGCTGTGAGCGATGGCGCGGGCGACGAGGCGGGCGTCCTGCGCGGTGGCAGCGCCGCGGACGTCGAGCGTGACAAGGTGGGTGACGCCTTCTCCGTCGGCGACGATCTGCCGAGCGAGCGAATGACACACCTCGGCGAGCGCCGCATCGAACGCCGGGGTGAGCTCGCGCGTAAGCGAGATGCCGCTGGCTCCGGAGGCGAGCAGCAACACGGTGTCGTTGGTGGAGGTATCGCCATCGATGGAGATGGAGTTGAAGCTGGGCCCTGCGGCGGCCGCGAGCGCAGAGCGGAGGGCGGCAGGATCGGCGGCGATATCGGTAAACAGATACACGAGCATGGTGGCATGCGGGGGCCCGAGCCTGGGGCCAATCATGCCGGCGCCTTTGGCGCAGCCCCAGATGCTGAATTCGCGGCGGTCTTCACTTGAAGATTCTGGATCGCTGACGGCCACGGCAGCAGATGCGATCTTGACGCGCGTGTCGGTCGTCATGATGGCGCGGGCGAAGGATTCCGCGTGCGCAGCCGATTCGCCTGTTGCGGCCTTGAGCGCGGGGATGGCTGCAACGACCTTCTCCGCCGGGAAGGGCACGCCGATGATGCCGGTAGAAGACGGAAGAACCTCGTCGAAGATGCAGCCGAAGTTTTCGGCAACGGCGACACAGCTGGCGATGGAGCCCTCGATGCCGGGCTGGCCGGTGGCGCAGTTGGCGTTGCCGGAGTTGACGAGCACGGCGCGAATGCGGCCGCCGGTAGTTGCCAGATGGCGACGCCCGACAGTGATGGGTGCGGCGACGACGCGGTTCGAAGTAAACATTGCAGCGGCGGTTGCAGCGGCCGGCGCGAGGGCGAGGGCGACGTCGGCGTTGCCGCTGGCTTTGATGCGGGCGCGGGTTGCGCCCCACAGAAAGCCCGCGGGAACGGAATGCGCAGCGGGAAGGTCAAGTTCGACAGCCATGCCTTCTATCGTAACCAAGGTTGCAAGCGGGTTGATCGTAGTTCGTTGCTACTGGTCGGCTTCCCGCAACGCTGGTATGCGTCGCATGCTTACGTCAGGGGGCCACTTGCTGCGGATGGGTAACGGCGAAGTTGCATTGTTGGGCGTGTGACGGGATGTTAGTCTCGCGACAGCGAAAGGCAGGAGAGCGAAAGAGTGGGCACGGCGGCGCGGCGCGGACAATTCGCTGGACTCGATGAGGTGATGGACCGGCGCGACTACGAGACGGCGGGATGGCCGCCGGCGGTGGTGGCGTCAGTTTTTCAGACCGGGCTGAACCTGATGCGCGACCTGGAGCAGAAAAAAGTCCGTACGGTGGGCGTGGACTGCAATGGGCAGAACCCGGGGTTCCGTTCGCGGTATGGGCGGTCGTATCTGTGTCCCAATCCGGATAAAGAGCCGGAGGCGTGGGTGGAGTTCATGGTGTCGCTGGCCGAGGCGATGGGCGAGCGGCCGGTACTGATTGCGGCGTCGGATATTTTTGTTTCGGCAATCGGACGGCACGCGGCAAGGCTGAAGGGACATTACATCTTCTCCGAGCGCGGATGCACCCTGCAGGCGGCATTGGCGACGAAGGAGACGCAGTACGCGCTGGCCCGGCAGAATGGGCTTCCCTCTCCGGCGGCGGAGTATGTGCGATCCACGGCCGAACTGGAGGCATTTGCCGCGAAGGCGCGGTTTCCGGTGCTGTTGAAGCCGCGGCACCAGCGGGAGTGGCAGGCACTGCCGGCGGGACATCTTCTGCAGACGCAGAAGACCGTCTCGGCGCAAAGCGCGGAAGAACTGCGCGCGCACTACGCGACGGTAAGCCAGTGGGTGCCGGAGGCCGTGGTGCAGGAAGAGATCGTCGGGCCGGATTCAGCGAAGTACTGCTACCTGGCGGTGTACGCGCAGACTGGCGAGCGGCTGGGCGCATGTGTAGTGCATGAGCTGCGGGCGTATCCGCTGCTGTATGGCTGTGCCACGCTGGTGCGGCCGGTGGTGGACGAAGAGATCGATCGCGTGTGCGACAACTTTCTGCGGTCGCTGGGGTATGTGGGGCTATGCGAGATTGAAGTGAAGCGCGACGCGCGCGACGGCAGAGTGCTGCTGATCGAAGTGAACCCGCGCTTCAGCGGTACGGGCGACAGCGCAAAGTACACAGGCGTGGAGACGGGCTATCTGCACTACCTTGATCTGGCGGGGCGCACATCGCAGCCGATGGAGCCGACGAACTTCGATTTCCAGCACATGATGCTCGTGGCAGACCTGGCGGCTTTCCCGAGATATCGCGCGCTGGGCCAGACCACGTGGGGCCAGTGGCTGGACTCACTGAAGGGGACGCTGAAGTTTTTCGATTTCGATCCTGGAGATTTCAACAACGCGCGGCGCACGGCCGTAAAGGGGGCACGCGCGCTGCTCGGCGGACTGTGGCACAGCAAGGGCGGAAACTGAAAAGATGGGACGGCGCGGAATGGAACCTGTGTTCGAGACGATAGGACCCGCACAACAGGAGCGGAGCATTGGATAGAGCGACGCTGAGGAAGACACTGGATGCCGACCTGTTCCGCTATCGCGGATCAGTGGAGCGCGCGGCGTGGGTGTCGGCGTATCTGCGCGAACCTGGATTTCGATTCACGCACTATCTGCGCAAGGTGACTTTTTACAGGCAGCGGAAGAAGAGTCTGTGGTTTTTCGCGTATGCCTACAACCGCACGATGCTGCATCACTACCGGTTTCGGTATGGTTTCGATATATCGCCGACGACGGCGATCGGGCGGGGGCTGTATATCGGCCATTTTGGGGGCGTGGTGATCAGCCCGCAAGCCGTGCTGGGCGCCAATGTAAATATCGCGCAAGGCGTGACGATCGGCGCAGCGAGCCGCGGGCCGCGAACGGGAGCGCCGACACTGGGAGACCGCGTATGGGTGGGCGCGAACGCGATCATTGTGGGCAAGGTGACGATCGGGAACGACGCACTGATTGCGCCGGGCTCGTATGTGAACTTCGATGTGCCGGAGATGGCGGTGGTGCTCGGCAATCCAGGGAAGGTAGTGTCGAACAAGGGGTCGAAGGGTTACGTGAACAGTGTTCTGCCGGAGGGTGCGGAAGGGTGAGACCGAAGTTGCCTCCGGGTGCAGATGTCCGGCAGTGCGGGCCACTTGCCGGAACAACCCAGCGATACTTCGCGACTCGCTTAGAATGTAGGGCGGGCCGGCGCAAAAGAGATCAGGAGAGAGAATGCTGCGGGTGGGTATTGCGCTGGACTCGCTGGAGCCAAGCGCGTGGATAGCAAGCGCGTTGGAACGGATTCAGGCAAGCTCGTTTGCGCGTATTGAACTGGTGGTGCTGCGGAGCGCGCGCAGAAGCAGCCATTTCTCCTTATTTCGTGCGTATCAGGCGTGGGACTACCGGCGCTATCGAGGAGAGCAGGATGCGCTTGCGCCGACCAGCGTAGCTGCCATTTTGCGCGACGTTCCGCGGATTGAGGGTGGCGAAGAAAAAAGTTTGAGCGCCGATTTGGCGGCGCGTATCCGCGAAGCGAAGCTCGATGTCCTGATCGACTTCTGCGCTGAGGCTGTGCCGCCCAGCGTGGGGGATGGACCAAAGCACGGCGTCTGGAAGCCGCGCAGCGATCTGGATTTCCGCGAAATACAAGGCCGCGGCAGAAGCTGGCAGGTTCTGGAGCGCAACGCTGTCTGCGCACAGTCGCTGAATGTTTTGGGAGTCAATGGGCAGGAGCGGACCCTTTACGCGAGCGCCGCGGCTATGGACCGGACCTCTCTCTATCGCAGCCGCAATCCGATTTTGTGGAAGAGCGGGGAAATTGTTTTGCGCGCGCTGGCCGGACTCGCGACAAACGGCGAGGTGGATACGAAGTTGAGACCTGCAGAGCAGCCGTATCGCGAGCCGCGCAACATGGAAACGGCGCTGTACCTTGCGCGTTACATAAAGTGGCTGGTGTCCGCGCGCATGCGACGAAGTGGCGCGCTGCCGGAACACAAGTGGCATATCGCGCTCCGCAAACGGACGGAGGGGCGCAGCTTTGATGATCCGGCAGGGTATGCCTTGATGCCCTGCGCGGAAGACCGCTTCTATGCCGACCCGTTCCTGTTTGCCAGCCAGGGGAAGACGTGGCTGTTTTTTGAAGACTTTCGTTATACAGAAGGCCGCGCGCTGATCTCCTGCTGCGAGGTGGACGAGGAGGGAGGATTTGGCGAGCCGTTTGAGGTGCTTCGGCGGCCATATCACCTGTCCTATCCGCAGGTGTTCGAAGATGGCGGTGAGATCTACATGCTGCCGGAGAGCCGCAGCAATCGCACCGTGGAGCTGTACCGTGCAACGGATTTCCCGCGCGGATGGGTGGCAGAAGCGCCGCTGCTGAACGACGTAGCCGCGGTCGACGCAACGATTCATCGACAGGATGGGCGGTACTGGATGTTTGCCGGGATGTCGGATGGACGTTTCTCCAACTCGGACGAGGTGAGCCTCTTCTTCGCGGAGGGGCTGAACGGACCGTGGCGCGCGCATCCGATGAATCCGCTGATCTCAGATGTGCGGAAGGCAAGGCCGGCGGGGCGGCTGTTTGTAGATGAAGGGCGGCTGATACGGCCGTCGCAGGACTGCAGCCTGGCGTATGGGTATGGGCTGGTGTTCTCCGAGGTGGTGAAGATGACGGAAACCGAGTACGAGGAGCGGGTGGTGGCGCGGATTGAGCCGACGGCGTTTGCGGGAGGCGTGGCAAACCATACTTACAACCGGACACAGCGCTTTGAGGTGGTAGATCGCGATCTGCCGCGCGATTCGGCGCTGCGGGCGGAGTGACGGTGGCTGGAAGAATGCTGAGTTTGCAGCAATGGAACCGGCTGCGGAAAATTTCTGTTGCAGTTCGCTTTTTATTCGCTACAATGGCGGGCATGGCTATTACGCGTCGGCAAAAGGAAGTGATCGACTTTCTCTCGAGCTTCACCCAGAAGAACGGCTACTCGCCTTCCTACGAAGAGATTGCGGCGGGGTTGGGGCTGAGCTCGCTGGCCACGGTACACAAGCACGTCACGAATCTGCAGAACAAGGGGCTGCTGCAGCGGGCGCATAACCGCAGCCGGTCGATCGACGTGCTGCCGGCGCGCTCGAGCAAGAAAGGCTTTGAGCGGCTGCCGCTGATGGGGCGGATTGCCGCGGGCCAGCCGATCGAAGCCATCGAGATGGCGGAGTCGATCTCGCTGGGCGACATCATCGGCAACCGCGAGGTATTTGCGCTGGAGGTGCGCGGCGACTCGATGCGCGACGAGCACATCGTAAGTGGAGACTATGTGCTGGTGGAGCGCACGAAGACAGCGCGCGAAGGCGAGATCATTGTGGCGCTGGTGGATGGAGCCGATGCGACGCTGAAGCGGTTCTACCGCGAGGGCAGCATGATCCGCCTGCAGCCATCGAATCGGGAGATGCAGCCGATTTATGCGCCGGCGGCGAACGTAGCCATCCAGGGCAAGGTGCTTGGGGTGCTACGCAAATACGCGTAAGACCCAGGTCAAGCTGCAGGGGTGAGGTTCGAGGGAACAACTGCTGGGCAGTTTAGAATGAGGGCTGGCCTCGGGCGCAGGTAATTTGGCGTTTTCCGGGGTGCGACGGGCGGACGCGATCCGCAAAATCCTGCCGAAAGTGGTCCCGTAAACAAGTGCATCGCTGGTCGACCCTCTTTATCCCCACCCTGCGCGAGGCTCCGGCCGACGCCGAAGTTACCAGTCACAAGCTGCTGCTGCGCGCCGGATACGTCCGGCAGCTGGGCGCGGGCATCTACAGCCACCTCTTTCTTGGAACCCGTGCCATCAACAAGATCGTCGCGATTGTTCGCGAGGAGATGGACACGATCGGACAGGAGTTCCATCTTCCGGCCTTGAACCCGCGTGAGGTATGGGAGGAGTCCGGGCGCTGGGCCGGCATGGGCGACAACATGTTTCGGTTGAAGGACCGCAAGGGTGCGGAGCTGTGCCTCGCGATGACTCACGAAGAGATTATGACGACCATCGCGCGCAGCGAACTGCGCAGCTATAAGCAGCTGCCGCAGATCTGGTACCAGATCCAGACGAAGTTCCGGGATGAGCCGCGGCCGAAGAGCGGACTGCTGCGCGTCCGGCAGTTCCTGATGAAGGATGCCTACTCATTCGACCTCGACGAGGCGGGGCTGGACGAGAGCTATCGCAAGCATGATGAGGTGTATCGGCGGATCTTTACGCGCTGCGGACTGGAGTTTGTAGCGGTCGAAGCGGACTCGGGATCGATGGGCGGATCGCAGTCGCAGGAGTTTATGGTCTACACCGACGCGGGCGAGGATCTGATCGCCAGCTCGGCGTCAGGCTATGCGGCCAACGTCGAAAAGGCAACGAGCCGGCTGACGCAGGTGGAGGAGCTTGAAGCAACCGGCGATGGCTTGCCGGAGCTGATCTCCACGCCGAATACGGCGGCGATTGCGGATATCTGCGCGTTCCTGAAGATCAAGCCGTCGCAGGACATCAAGTGTGTCGCATACATGGGCACACCTCCGGAGCATAAGTCCGAGGCGGCAAAGGCAGCTGCCCCAAGGCTCTATCCGGTGGTGGTTTTTCTGCGCGGCGACCATCAGGTAAACGAGACGAAGCTCAATGCCGTGGCGGGCACGACCGAGTTGCGTCCCATGATGGCCGAGGAACTGCAGTTGCACATTGGCGGCCCGGCGGGGTATCTCGGGCCTGTTGGGATAGCGCAGGTGATGCCTGAGGATTCCCTGAAGCAACTGAAGAGCGGCGCATCGCCTGAGAGGGTTAAGAGCGCGTTGCGCGACAGCGCATCCGAGGGGCTGCGGACGATCGTCGTCCTCGACCACGGCCTGACAGGCAGAAAAAATCTCGTATGCGGAGCGAACAAACAGGATTATCACTTCCGCAACGTGACGCCCGGGCGCGACTTTACCCAGACCGTAACTTCCGATGTGCGCAGCGTGAATGAGGGTGAGGCGGACCCGGTGGCAGGTGAGCCGCTGAAGATCGGCAAGGCGGTGGAGATCGGGCACATCTTCAAGCTGGGATACAAGTATTCAAAGTCGATGGGCGCGAGCGTGCTGAACCGCGACGGCAAAGAGACGACGCCGATCATGGGCAGCTACGGCATCGGCGTGGAGCGTATCCTCACCGCTGCGATCGAGCAGTCGGCGGGACGATTTGCGGCAAAAGGACAGGCCAGCGTCTATGCCCTGCCGCCGGCTATCGCCCCATTTCAGGTGGTGGTGACCGTCACGAACATCAAAGAGAAAGAGCTGGCGGACGCCGGCGAACGGCTCGCGCGCGAGCTGGATGCTGCCGGCATCGACGTTCTGCTCGACGACCGCGATGAACGCGCGGGAGTGAAGTTCAAGGATGCGGAACTGATCGGAGTGCCATTCCGTATCGCCGTTGGAAAGAAGCTGGCTGAGGGCAAGGTCGAGTTGCTGAACCGGTTGAGCGGGGAGATGAAGGACATTCCGATTGCAGAGTCCGTCCAATCCATGAAGGCGGTGCTGAGCGCCTGAGGCGCGCGCCATGGCAGTGAAGGTAAAGCTTGGAAGAAATGGCGCCGCCACCACGGTACGCGGAGCGGCAGCGCACCCCATTGTGCGGTGGCTGGGATTTTTTGTGCTGGCGTGCGTGCTGGTCGGCGCGGCCGTGTTCGGCTACTTCTACATGAAGTACAAGAGAGTGGTGGATGAGCGGCTGGCGGCTGGGCCGATCTTCGCGAATGTGTCGCAGATTTATGCCGCGCCGCGCGAGGTGCGCGTCGGGCAGCACCTGTCGATGAACCTCATTGCGCAGAGCCTGCGCAGTTCCGGGTACAACACCAATCCGCAGATGGGGACTTATACCGTCGACGGCGGAAGCATCACGATCAAGCCCGGACCGGAGAGCTACTATGCCAGCGACGGCGCGACCATCACCATTGGACACAGCGGGAGCGCGGATTCCGGGGGCGCGGTGGTGCTATCCATCGCCGCGGGCAACGGCGCGCCGCTGGCGGCGTATGACCTGGAACCGCAGCTGATCACATCGCTCTCCGAAGGAAAGGGCCGGGCCAAGCGGCGCATTGTCACCTACAAAGAGATACCGACCCAGCTGGTGCAGGCGGTAACGGCGATCGAAGACCGCCGCTTCTTTGAGCATCATGGCGTGAATTACGTGCGCACGTTTGAATGCGCGGTGCATGACATGGTGGCAGGCCGTTGGCAATGCGGCGCCTCGACCTTGACTCAGCAGGTGGCAAGAAACTTCTTTCTTACACCGGACAAGAGGCTCTCGCGCAAGCTGGCGGAGCTGATGATCACATATCAGCTGGAGGGACGGTTTTCCAAGCCGGAGATCTTCGCGATGTATGCCAACCAGATCAGCCTGGTGCATCGCGGCAGCTACGACATCGACGGCGTGGCGGAGACCTCGCAGATTCTCTTCGGGAAAGACCTGCAGCAACTGGACCTTGCGCAGAACGCGACCATTGCGGCGCTGTTCCGCAATCCGAGCTACTACAGTCCCTACTTCCATAAGACCCGCGCCGTCGAGCGGCGCAATCTGGTGCTGGATGCGATGGTGGAGACCGGCGCCATTACGCAGGCGCAGGCGGACAAGGCCAAGGCAGAGCCGCTGGAGTTGTCCAAGGCCAGCGTGGATGCGGGCGAGGCGCCCTATTTCGTCGACATGGTGCATGACCAGCTCGCGCAACGCATCGGCGACGAGGAGCTGAACCACGATTCCCTGCGCATCTACACCTCGCTCGATCCCGACCTGCAGCGCGCCGCGTCGGATGCGGTGGAGGCGGGCATGGTGAAGGTGGATGCGTTGATTCGCAAGTTACATCGCAAGGGCGACAACAACATCACGTATCCCCAGGTCGCGCTGGTCGCGCTGAATCCGCACACAGGGCAGGTGCTGGCGCTGGTGGGTGGCAGGAGCTATGGCGTCTCGCAACTGAACCATGCGATGGCCGAACGTCCCACTGGCTCCATCTTCAAGCCGATTGTGTACGCGTCTGCGTACAACACCTCGCTGGACGGGACGAACCTCTATGGCGACGGTGTGTTTACCGCGCTCACGAAGCTGAACGACGATCCGCAGGATTTCGTGCAGGATGGCAAGGACTACGAGCCGGGAAATTTCGAGAAGGGCGAATATCCGGGGATGGTGCCTGCGGTAGAAGCAATCGCCCACTCGCTGAATATCGCGACCATCAACCTGGCGCAGCAGGTCGGGTACGACAAGGTCGCCGCGCTGGCGCGCGACATGGGAATCACCCAGGCGCGGGCAACGCCGTCCGTGGCCATTGGCACTTACTCGGCCACGCCGATCGATATGGCGGGCGTATACACCACGTTCGCCAATGGCGGCGCTCACCTGAAGCCATGGATGCTGGCGAGCGTTCGCAACTCGAACGGCGATATCGTCGCCGACTTTACGCCTGAAGCGAAGCAGGTGCTGGACCCCAAGGTGGCATACCTGACACAGTCGCTGCTGGAGAACGTGATGACCTTCGGCACCGGCGCTGCCGCGCGGGCACATGGATTCAGTGCGCCCGCGGCGGGAAAGACGGGCACCAGCCACGACGTATGGTTTGCGGGATACACGTCCAACCTGCTCTGCATAATCTGGATTGGCAACGACGATTACACGGACATCTCGAAGGGGTTGACGCACTCCGTGCAGGGCGCGGATACGGCGGCGCCGATCTGGGGCGACTTCATGAGCCGCGCGATCAAGCTGCCGCAATACTCGGACGTGAAACCGTTCTCGGCGCCGGAGGGAGTGCAGGTGATTCCGGTCGACAGAAATACCTGGTTGCCGGCCGACAGTACCTGCACCTACGACCTCTACATCGCATTCCTGGACGGGACCGTGCCGAATGCCACCTGCAGCCACATGGGGAATGAGGGGCAGCCGAACTTCTTCCAGCGGTTGTTTGGCGGCGGCAATAACAACCAGAATCCGCCGGCGAATCCTCAGCAGCCCCCTCCACCGGGAACGCCGGAGCAGCCGAAGCGAAATATCTTTCAGCGGCTATTCGGCGGCGGCAACAAGGAACCGCAGCAAGGCAATCCGCCGCAGCAGTAAGGCAGTTGCCGGTTGTCCCTTGCTGGTTGCTAGACGCCCGCTGCCGGAGAATCCCGGTCCCGGGTGCGCTGACGGATGAAGGCGAGTACGAGGGCTGCCGCAGTGGCAATCGAGCACAAGTACGCAAACCAGTCACCGTGCGCGGCATAAAAGGTGGAGTCGCGCTCGTAATCGAAGCCGACCCGCAGCGCTGTTCGCTGGTGCCGAGGCGCGGAGCGAACGACGCGGCCATACGGATCGATCGCTGCCGTCACACCGGTGTTTGTCGCGCGCAAGATCCAGCGGTGGTTCTCAATGGCGCGCATTCGAACCATGTTGAGGTGCTCCCAGGCGGCGCTGGTATCGCCATACCAGCCGTCGTCGGAAATATTCACGAGGACTTCGGCGCCGAGACCGGCGAAATGCCGTATCTCATCGGGAAATACCGACTCGTAACAGATAAAGACCCCAACCTTATGGCCATCTGTCTGGAATACAGACCGGTGAGTTCCTGCACTGAAATCACCGGCATCTCCCAGCAAATCGCCGGCAAAGAACAGCAACTTCTTATATGGAACGTACTCGCCGAAGGGAACGAGGTGCATTTTGTCGTAGCGGCCCGCGAAGCTGCCGTCAGCACGAAAAAAGCTGGCCGAGTTGTAGTGCACGGAGTCATATCCGCCGGGAGCTGAGGAATCGGCCTTATACCGGACGTCACCGATGATGACCGGCGCATTGGCCTGGCGAGCAAGCGACGAAACTGCCATACGCACAGCCGGAGCGCCCTCAATGAAATCGTTGGGCGCCTCAGGCCATACGATCAGATCGGTGTTGCCGGAATTCGCGAAAGACGCCGCCGGAATCGACGAGATGACATTGATGCACTTCGTAGAGGCAAGTTCCGGAACCCCTGCGCAGTAACTCATAGGTGGAGACAGACTGAGTTCGGAAAACTGCTGAAGTTCGCGCTGCTCGCTGAGAGGAGGTCCGGCGTACTGGCTTGCTTCACCGACTTCGAGATTCTCCTGAAGCAAGGTAGCAGTTGCCTGCGTGCCCTGATGGGCGGGCTGCGCGATATGCCGTATGGCAAAAATGTAGAGGACTACGATTCCCGCGCAGCCTGCAGCGAGAAGAATACGAGTATGTCTGCGCTGCCGGACTGTGAACTTCGTGAGCCAGAGCGCGTTGATTGCTGCAATGGCGAAAGAGATGCCGTACACGCCAGTGATGGGCCCGATGCGCGTGAGCAGCAGGTTGTCCACCTGAGCGGTGCCGAGCAGGTCCCAGGGAAAGCCGGTTATTCTTGACCGCGCGAGTTCTACGGCGACCCAGGCGAACGGGCTGAGCAACAAGGCCCAGTTACGACCTAAGCCGCGCCGAATAGCGACGATCAGCGCACCGAAGAGTGCGTGGTAGAGTCCGAGATAAAGGCAGAAGAGCGCAAGAATTCCCGCCGAAGCAGGTTCGGATATTCCTCCGTAGTAGTGCATCGTGCGGAAGATCCAGTAGCAATTGCCCAGATACCAGAGAAATCCTGCACAGTAACCTAAAACTGCGCCATCGCGGATACGGAGTTGCCGTCCGGAGTTGCCGCTTACAAGTGCAGCCAAAAGCGGAGTGAGCGCGAACCAGCAAAAGATAGTGCGCCACAAGGGAATAGGGCCAGCAATGGGGAATGGAAGAACCTGCAATACTCCGGAGAGCGCTGCGAGCATCCAAAATCGCGTTGGCAATTCCCGCATCGTTCGGAGTTTATCATCGCGCCGCTCGTAAGCCGGAGGCCACGGAAGATACCGCGGCCGCTAATAGCTGCGGTCTGACTATCCGGTCGAACGCAATTGAGTTGCCGCTGCTCACTCTATTTAGGTATGCTGGCTACTGTTTCAACACAGCCACTAAGTTAGAAGCGCGGGTCCCTTCTTTCATCTGAGATCTGGAACGGGCCCGGAAATTTATCCAAATATTCAGGAGACTCAGATGGAAGTTAGCCGAATCATCGCGGAAATTGATTCGCAGATTGCGAAGCTGCAGCAGGCGCGCCAGTTACTTTCCGAAACCGGAACAACCGGCAGAGGACCGGGGCGGCCCAAAGGAAGCGGAAAAACTGCCGGGCGCCGCAAGCACAAACTCAGTGCTGAAGGCCGGAGGCGAATCTCGGAAAGCCAGAAGCGCCGCTGGGCTGAACGCCGCAAGGCGGCGGCCAAAGGGTCATCGAAGTAGCTTGAGAAAATCATGTGGGCAGGCAGCGCAGGCGTTGGGAGCACTCTTCGCGTGCGCTGTCTCGCTTTAGCGCGTAACGATCACTTCGCGCACGTTATCTTTGCCGAGAAAGAATTTGGACGCTTTATAGGCAGCAAAAAGCTTTTCAATTTGGCGATTGGTGTAGGAGTGCAGGATTGGGTAGTCCCCAGCATGCTGCACGAGCACCTGGTCGGTTTCAGTGAGGTGGTAACGACAGAAGTCAGTGCGCGCGCCCGGCGCCAGCGACGGTCCACTGGCGGAATGAAACATCGCCAACAGGTTTCCACCGGGCGCCATGACCTCATATAGTCGCTCGATCACCGGTGCAAGCAGCGGTTCCGGCAGGAAGTCGGCGGTATCCCAGAAGAGCACGATATCGAAGCCGCGGCCGGAGAAGTTCAGGTGCGCGGAGAGAAAGCGCTCCACATCATAGGAGGCCGTACCGTCTTCATTGCGCAGCACCCACTCAGGACGCGTGCCATCTTCCACCAGGTTCGCAAGATAGATGCTGTGCCCCAGGGCGGTGATGAGGTTGATGTTGCCCGACGATGTCGGGCCAATGTCCAGCACCCGCAGCGATTCATCCTTGCGCATGCGGGCAAGAATCTGGCCCCAGCCGCTGGAGTGGCGCGGAACGCGTTCGTTTGAACCGGCATTGCCGCCGGCCCTGTCTCTCGTACCGAAGAAGCTGGGCAACTCTCGTCTCCTCCGGTATCAGGACGATGCAGACGCGCCGGCGGGAAAAAGTCCGGGGGTTTGTGTTTGCGCGGAAGGCTTGTTGTCCTCGGTCAATTCCACACGCCCTTTTACGGCGGCGTTTTCCTCGATGGAGAGACGCACGGCAAAAAGATCCCCGCGCACGACTGCCGAATCGCGCAGCTCAATGCGGCCGGTGGCGCGTACTTTGCCATCGACGCTGCCATAAATAACCACATCGCGGGCGTGGAGATCGGCCTGCACTCGTGCGTTCGGACCAATGGTAAGGCGTCCGTCGGAGAGGTTGATCGTTCCCTCGATAACCCCATCCATGAAGAGGTCCTCCTGGCCCGACATCTCCCCTCGAATTGTCACTGACTTGCCGATCACGGTGGAACCTTCCGGCGGTTTCATTGATCCCCCTCGGTTGGACTGCGATGATGTACTTGAGCGAACTATATCAGCCGAACGCGATGGGGCAAACCACGGCACCGGCGGTGACCGCAGATAAAGGAGCGCAGCGATCGTAACCGCGAAGGGCCCGGCGGCGTCCAAATCAGAACGAAAGATGCCTTTATTCGATGAGAAAACCCGCCGGCGGCACCCCATGATGGCGCCGGATCCAAATATTTCCCGATGTGGTCTGTGGCGGAAACCGGCGCCTCGGCGTGCTATGTGCCTTGCGGCTATCGTATTTTCGGCGCTGACGATAGATCGTGCCGTGGCTCAGGGGCCACATATCGCATCGCCCTCCGGGCCAGCGAAAGACCTGGCCGCGGATTGCGCGAAGAAAGAGGAGACCGTGATCCAGCATCCGGGGTCGTATCTGCGTTACCGGCTGCATGAGGTCAACCAGAGGGGCGACACGGTGCGCGACCAGATTGAGACGCAGCAAGGTACGGTAGCGCGGTTGATTGAGCGCGACGGCAAACCGCTGACCGCGGAACAGGATGCCGCGGAGCGCAGCCGCCTCAATGCCATGATTGCGTCGCCGGACGACTTTGCACGTCACGTGCGAAAGGATGATGAGGGCAGGAAGTATGCACTCGATTTGTTACACCAGATGCCAGACGCCATGGTGTGGACTTATGCGCCTGGCCAGCCGCAGCTCGCCGGGTATCATGCAGAAGACCCACCGCTGATTGTGCTGGACTTCAAGCCTGACCCGAAGTGGTCTCCCCCGAGCCTCGCGTCCGAGTTGCTGACCGGACTGGAAGGCCGCATCTGGATCGAGCCTCGCACCGCCCGTCTTGTGCACATGCAGGCGGACATCTTCAAGGCGGTAAACGTCGGCTGGGGTTTTCTTGCACATGTCTATCCGGGCGGAACAGTCACGATGGACCAGACAAGTGCAGGCGACGACCGATGGATCGTGCGGCACTTTGAGCAGCAGTTCACGTTGCGGGCGCTGCTGGTAAAGAGTGTGCGGCAGCAAAGCTCCAGCGATACGTCGAATTATCAGACGGTGCAGCCTATGCCGTACCAGCAGGCGAT
>DATNAU010000180.1:0-12230 GCA_035572415.1 Acidobacteriaceae bacterium | reverse complement strand
GCCGGGGTCGGCGAAGAGCGTGGCCTGCATTTCGTCCTCAAGGATGAGGTTGTGCATGGTGACGCCGACGAAGAACGGCCGCCGAAACTCCGGCCCGTCTGGACGTTTCGCCCACAGGCTGCGCAGAATGTTCAGCAGCGTCAGCGTGTCCTGGCACGGCGCGAAGCGCGCCTCCATCCCCCAGCCGGAGTGGCGCAGGCCGCTGAAGTGCTTCTTGCTCTTTTTCGCCGCGACCGCCTGTTCGCGTGTCAGCGCATAGCGGATGGCGACGCTCATGGCTCCGGCATGAAAGCGTTCCATGCGCAGCCGCATCGCGGCCTTGTGCAGCAGCTTGTGCGCGACGGCCCACGAACCCTCCGGCGTGCGATGTTCCGGCGCGAGCACATGCGAGTGGCCCAATGACTTCTGGATATCGGACGCGACGGTTGCTCCGTCGTCGCCTGTGACCGCCCCGCGCAGCCAGTGATACATGCGGTCACCCCAGACGGAGTTCCACAGAGCGTGCATCCCCGCGCGGTCGAGAGCAAGCAGCTGCTCCATGGTTGTGATGCCCTTCTCTTGCAGACGCACTTCGGTCCGCGCTCCCACGCCCGGCAAATCGCGCAATTCCAGATGCGCGATGGCGCGCGGCAGCTGCGACGGCAGCAGGCCGATCAACCCGTCGGGCTTTTGCATGTCGCTGGCGATCTTCGCGAGGTAGCGGTTGGGCGCCATGCCGATGGAGCAGCGCAGCGTCTCGCCGACATCATTCTTAATGGCCTGCTTGATGGCCAGGGCAATCTGGCGAGCGCGCGGCGGATCCTGCTCGCGGCCCAACAACTGGCAGACCATCTCGTCGATGGATGGCGTGTGTGCGACGGGACAGCACCGCTCGACGGCTTCCGCAATCTTGTGGGAGTGCTCCGCGTAAACGGAATGGTCGCCTTCGACGAGCACAATCTCGGGGCAGATGCGCTTGGCCTCGCCAACCTGCGTCCCGGTCTTGATGCCCAGAGCCTTGGCCTCGTAGCTCGCCGCGATGCAGCAGGTGGTATCAGCCTTTGTCGGGACGACTGCAAGCGGCCGGTTGCGGTATTCCGGATGCAGCTGCTGCTCGACCGACGCGAAGAAGCTGTTGAGGTCGATGTGAAGGAAGGCAAACCTGTCGGGTTGGAGACTCTCAGCCAAGGCGAAACTCCAGAGCTATTGTATTCGCCATTTGTTTGCTATTCCGCGACTGGAATTTGTCTGTCACCTGGTCGACAAATCTTAAGGTTACGCCAAGGTTCGCAACGGTAGAATTCCCGGCACAGAGGACAACTGGAGCGAACGTGGCACAGCACAAGGGCGGAAGCGATCTTCCGCTGGTAAGCCTTGCAATCGTGCTTGGAGTCATCCTGCTGGCGGCGAGGCGAATCGCCGACAGCGCGGTGCCTGCTGTCTTCATTGTTGGCCTATTGGCCGCGGCGACCGGCATTGTCTTCACATACACGCAGGTGAAGGCGCGTCACGTCGGACGGCTCTGGGCGAAATATCAGAACGACTCAGTCGTGGCCCGCATCCTCGACCGCATGTACTGGAAGGGCCAGACGGCCGACCAGTTGCACGATGCGCTTGGGAAACCAGACCGGATTGTGGAGCAGATGACCATCTCCTTCCGTCGCGAAGTGTGGGTGTACCGGCGGCGCGGAGTCGAGATTACGCTTGATGATGGCGTCGTCTCCAACTGGAGCAAGAGGGCTTGAGCGCAATGAAACGTGGACTGCGTGTGGCGGTGGTTGTAGGGCTGGTGACAGGCGCCGTGCTTGGCATGGCGGGAACGTTTGTCACGGATGATCGCGTGCGCGCCGTGCTGTGGGCCATCGATGGCGCCGCGCTGATCTTGGCAACCACAATCCTGGCACTGCACTACTTTCGCAAGAACTGCGACGGCATCGCGGCGGGATTTTTGATATACGCCATCGGCGAGAGTGTCATGCTCGGCGGAACTGCAGGCGACCTCATCGTAAGCGTGCCTGCATTTGCCGCTGGAACGGCATTGTGGTGCGTCGCGCTGGCGATGACCTCTGGGCCAAAAGAGTTTGCGCTGTGGACGCGCCTCGCCGGAATCGTCGGCGCGGGGCTGTTCGGCGTAACTTCGCTGGAGATCTTCGCCGGCGCGCCGCTGACGCAGCTCACGAAACCGATGCCCTTCTTCGCGTATCCATTCCTGGTTGCGACGTTCATCGGTTGGATCGTCGCGGTCCTGCGCGAAGCCTGAACGGCTCACTTTTCCTTCTTCAAGCGAAACGCGGTTTGACGCCTGTGCGGGGACCTCTTTAGCATGGCGTCGCATCTGGAAACTATTTCCATGGAGGATCAACCATGAGCGACTCGACTTCACGGCGCGAGTTTCTCCGTGCAGCGGCCATGACGACCGCCGGCGCGTCCATCGTGCCGGGCGCATTTGCCAGCGTGGTCTCAAAGCTCGTACCGCCCAGTGAGCATGCCGCGATGCAGGCGGCAGCGGCCGGCGCGACGAAAATCCTCATCGCGGCCGATGCGCATCCGGCGATCCAGTCCGCGGCGAAGATTCTGGCGAAGCGGCTGAAGCTGGATGAGTCGGCGATTGCCACCTACGGTGGCTCGCCCAAGCCGCAGCGCGGCGCGATCGTCCTCGCGCTGGCGAAGGATGGGCATCTTGCCGCGATCGATGCGCCGAAGCGCGACGGCTACACGGTCACTTATACCGGCGGAATTGCGGTGTGGGGCCCGCGGCCGCGGTCGCTGCTCTTTGCCGCGGGCGAGCCGCATCATTGGGCGGTAGCGCGTACTGCTGCGTACCACCGCACGCCGGAGTTTGCGCTGCGCAATGCGACCTGGCACGCGGACTATCCCGTGGCCGACCAGGCGGCGGTCTTCGGGGCGAACTTCTTCATCGCGGGCCTGCAGGGCTCGCCCGCGCTGCAGGCGGTTCCCGAGGTCTTCAATGCCCTGAGCGCGGTGGACCAGAAGCGCCTCGTTGCCGAGGGCGAGCGGCGCAAGCAGGAGAACGCGGCGCGCGTGAAGGAGTTCCGCGACGCCGACGTTGAGGTCTACGCGCTGCTGCCGTACGGCGTGAACTTCGAAACGTGGGCGCCGGAGCTTTATGCCGCAGTGCTCAAGGCGTATCCATCGGCCAAAGGCACGCCGATGCCAAACTCGCACGAGTCTGCCGCGTTGTGCCCGTCGGATCCGCTCACGTGGAAGGTGCTGGACGCCTATGTGCGCGAGTGGGCGGAGCAGACGGGCGCGGACGGTATTTCGGCGACCTTCTGGGACAACTACTCGGCGTTTTGCCAGGATGAGCGCTGTAAGGCGAATGGCCTCGACAAATTCCCCAATGAACTGCACGCGTTCATCTCGCACTACTACGCGGTGCTGAAGCCGATGGGGCAGAAGCTGCATCTGCGCACGTGGTCTTCGGGCTGCCCGCACTGGCTGGGAGCGAACTACGTTCATGCGCCCGGATATGGGCAGTTCGGGATGAGCCATCCGGAGCTGTGGTCGCGCGTGATCCACGACACTCCGGGCGAGATCATCATGCAGACCAAGGTCTACCACTCGGACTGCGAACCGAACTCGCGCTTCACCACGCTGCTGGGCCAGTGCAAGCCGCACATTGAGATGGTGGAGTACCAGCAGGTCGGGCAGTTCATCGGGCGTCAATACTTTCCGGCGTCGACGGTCAACTACACCGCCGCGACCATGAAGCGGGCGCTTGCGCTCACCGGAGCCAACGGCGGCGTGCAGATCCACGCAGGTGGAACCAACCAGCCGGCCAGCTTCGACATCTTCGCCGACATCCTGAACAGCAACTGCATCTATGCATGGCGCGAGCTGACGTGGAACATCAACGTGGACCTTGCGACGATGTGGCACGAGTGGGCGACCGATGTCTACGGCGCGGCGGCGGCGCCGGCGATGGTGAAGTTCATGCGCGCGAGCGAGGATGCATGCACGTGGTGCTGGTGCCCGCTGGGCCATGGCTCGTCCACCAATGCCGACTTCGCGGGCAACATTGCGCGGCGCGAGGTGCTGCTGCGCTACACAAACCGCTACTATCTGCCGGAGTTCGCGGCGTATCTCGAACCGACCGTCGAGAACATTGACCGCATGGTGAAACAGAAGGCAGACTGCATGCGCAAGATCGACGAGATGGCGGCGGCGTTCGCGGAGGCGAAGCCGCATCTGAGCGAGGCGCAGGCATCCGAGATCGAGACGCGCTTCGACTGGTTCCGGCACTTCGCCATCTGCAACACCACGCTCGACGTGAGCCTGTGGCGCTTCCGCTATCTGCGCGCGCTGGCTGCGAAGCTGACGACCGATCCGAAGCAGATGAAGGAGCTGGCCGAAGCCTACGACCTGATTGAGGCGGAGGCGCCGAAGCTCTTCCAGTACGATCCGGCGGCGAAGTTCAGCATGTACCGCGTGACGCTGGGCGAACTGGGCCAGCCGGGAGTGCGGGGCTCGCGAGCGCCCGCGCTGGGCAATCCGCGTCCGCTGATGCATGACATCTACAACCAGTCACTGCGCTTTGTGGAGGAATCGGTTGGCGTGGATTACCTGCCGAAGGAGTGGGTGAAGTCGAACCCAATGATCAACATTCCGACGACACAACAGGGGCCGGGCGGAGCTGGCGGCGGGCGGCGCGGGCGCGGGGCAAGTGGTCCGGCGACGCCAGGAGCGAGCTAGCGGCTTAAAACAGCAACCCATCCTTCCGCTTTGCGAAAGGATGGGCCAGCACTGTCTAGAGATGTGCGACCGTTTACGCCGGGACGGAGGTGACTTCGGCGGGCTCAATGGAGACGAAGCGGCCGTGCTGCCCGCGGTCCTGGAACTTGACTACGCCGGAGACCTTGGCGAAGAGGGTATCGTCCTTGCCGCGGCCGACGTTGAGGCCGGGCTTCAACTTAGTGCCACGCTGGCGGACGATGATGGAGCCGCCGGGGACGGCCTGGCCGCCGAATGCTTTCACGCCAAGCCGCTGCGCATTGGAGTCGCGACCGTTTTTGGAAGAACCTAGACCTTTTTTATGTGCCATTGCAGCTTGACCTCAGGGGCTAAAGCCCCGCGAATCTCTTTATCTCTTACGGCACGGCTAAAGCCGTGGCCTTAAGCAAAACCCAAAAAAATGCCCGGGGCTAAAGCCCCGCGAAACTGTACACACATCTCCGCGGGCTAAAGCCCGCTGCTACTCCGGCACGCGTAAACGCGTGCCCTTCCGTTTTCCATCCCACATCTCAGAAGCGAGATGTGGGGCGCCCCCTATTCGGCTTTGAAGGACTTGCCGTTGACGGTGATCTCGTTGATGCGCACCTGGACGAAGTTCTGGCGGTGGCCGAAGCGCTTCTTGTACTGCTTCTTGCGCTTGAGCTTGAAGACCAGGACCTTGTCGCCCTTGCCTTCGCTGACGACGGTACCGGTGACCCTGGCGCCGGACAGCGAATCCTCAAACTTGCCGGCCTCGGCGGAGACGGCGATGACGTCGGAGAACTCGACTGCACCGTCCTTGTGGGCGGTGCGCTCGACCTTCAGGACCTCACCGGGAGAGACCAGATACTGCTTGCCGCCGGTGCGAATGACTGCATACATGGTGGAACCCTCAAAGAGCGCAGAAACAGCGGGATTGCGTGGGCTGAGTCTCGCGCAGATTGCGAAGCTTATTGTCCGGGGCGCGAGCTTTCGAACCCGACTAACCCACCGAAGCTGAGCTTGGGTGGGGCACCCGCAGTCTTGCCAGGGCGGAGTGCCAGCCAGGCGAGTCCGGCAAAAGCCGCTGCATCGCCAAACTTAAGAAGTGTAGCACAACGGCGCCGAGCGAGGGGTTCGCGCTGGGCGGGATTCGGTGCTCGGGACCGGCGATGGGGACTGAGCTGAAATGGAGCGATTTTTGGAAGAACATCCATCCCGAGGCGGACTTGCCAGTTCCGGATATAGCCGGCTCATCGGGAGAACGCACTGGGCCGCCGAATGACTACGACTCGAATAGCTCCTCAAAGAGTTCCTGCACCTTCTCCTTCGCTTCGGCCAGCGCTCTCTTTCCGGCAGACGTTGCACGGTACACACGCTGGATACGGCCTTCGTGTTTGACAGGGCGAGAAGTGAGAAGGCCACTCCTCTCCAGAGCATGAAACATGGGATACATGGTCCCCGGGCCGATCCGATAACCGTGTCTTGCGAGTTCCCGCATCATCCCCAATCCGAATATCTCCTCCTCGGCAGCGTGATGCAAAACGTGAAGCCGAATAAGACCCGAGTAGAGGCGCTGGACCTCTTTGGATTCGTTCTTTTTCATGATCTATATGCGGGATAACCGTCACAGCGATTCTAGTCCGAATGCATCCCGTGACCTCTGCTATCGAAATTCGATATATTTCGTCTATGCCTTCTTTCAGCAATCGGATTCTTCGATTCGGTATCGCGGTTGCAGCTCTCTTCGCGGCGTCGACTGCCCATGCCGGACCTCCGTTCCAGACGGATGATCCGGAGCCGATCGACTACCAGCACACGGAGATGTATGCGTTCACGCTGGTGGACTCGACGGGTAAAAATGCGGGCGGAACGGTGCTGGAGGTTCCTGCGTATGAGGTGAACTACGGCGCGCTGAAGAACGTTCACCTGCACCTTGTCATTCCCATGACGACGCTGTGGCAGCCGATGGGCGGTGAGACAAACTTCGGCATCGGCGACCTGGAGACGGGGGCAAAGCTACGCTTCGTGCAGGAGAGCGCGCACCGGCCGCAGGTAGGCATCTTCCCGTTTTTTGAGTTTCCGACGGGCAGCGTGGACAAAGGCCTCGGCGTCGGTTCCACGTGGTATCGCATGCCGATGTGGGCGCAGAAGAGCTGGGGAACGAAGGACCGCGAGTGGACAAGTTATGGAGGAGGCGGAGAGACGATCTTCTCCGGCGATGCGCACGCAGCCGGCTATGCGAACTTTCCATTTGCGGGATGGCTGCTGCAGAAGCAGCTGACCGAGAAGCTGATGCTGGGCGGCGAGGTGTTTGGGCATGGCGCGGAGGGACCGGCGGGAACGGCGGAACATTCCGCGACGATGCTGGATGCAGGCGGCACGTATGAGTTCCGCGACGGATTCGATCTGCTGTTTGCGGGAGGCCGCAGCGTGCAGGGCGAGCCGGAGAACTACGGGTATCTTGCGCTCTATTGGACGTGGGGACCCAAGGGCACGGGCGACGAGGACAAATCAGGCGGAGGATCGAAGATGCTCCGAGCCATGACGCACATGCATCTGCGCTGAAGGGTAGAAGGTATGGAGATTACACTCCGCGATTTCGTCACGATGCTGCATGGAATGCTCTTCGGCGGCTTCTTTCTGATGGCGCTTGTCGGTGCGTTCGTTCTGCTGCTGGACTGGAGCGACTCAAAGCGTTGCGAAGAGCACTCTATGAGACTGCCTCCAGTGCCCACCTGGCAGAAGGTCTATTTTGTGGCGATGGCTGGCTGCGGCTGGGCGGCGGTGCTGAGTGGCGCGTACGTCATTTACCCGTGGTATCGAGCCATTGCTCCTCATGGCGCGGACTTAACTCTTTACCCCAAGGCGTTACTTCTATCGAACCCCAACACCGCCGGTTGGCATGCACTGGGGATGGAGTGGAAAGAGTACGTTGCGTGGATCGCGCCGATGGCTGCCACGATGGTCGCATTCGTAATGACGAAACACCGTGGCGCCTGGAATGCGTCTTGCCGCGTGCGCAACTCCGTGATGGCATTCGCGGCTGCGGCGTTCCTGGCGGCTGGCATCGCTGGCGGGCTGGGCGCGATGATCGACAAAGCAGCGCCCGTCCAAGGGGGGAAGGCGGTGCAACTGATGAGGGCCGGACGATGAGCGAGCAGAATCCGAGCACTGCAACACATCCCGATGGACCGGTAGCAGCGGCCTTGCTCGCGTGTGGGGTGGGCTGTCTCGTTCTGGGCACGCTCTCACTGGCCAGCGACGGGTCAAAGCGAATCGCTTCTTTGTTGAACATCTACAACCCGACCGGGCCGCTCTCCGGTGTAACTACAATTGCCATTGCCGCGTGGCTCCTCGCATGGGCAGTGCTCGCGAGACAGTGGAGAGCGAAACAGGTCGCTTTTGGCAAGGTGAGTTTTGTGGCGTTCGTATTGCTGGCTCTGGGGCTGCTGCTAACGTTTCCGCCGCTGGACGATTTTCTACTCGGTCACTGAGCGGATTGCGGCAATAGGGAAACTGAGCGGCGTGCGGAGTCAATTTTCGGATGATGGGTTACGGAGTTCCTTTGCAGTGACTTCGGTCCCGGCTGGTTCACGGAACGGTTCCACAGGGATGCGCTCGTAGCGTACTTCCAGCAGCGTCAAATGTTCTATTCCGCCTGGTGTCCTGAGCACCACGGTATCACCGGCTGCCGACCTCATCAGCGCGCGCGCCAGGGGTGACATCCAGCTGACGTGATTGCGATCGAGATCGACCTCATCGACGCCAACGATGCTCACCACCCGCTCCGCGCCCGCGGCATTGGCATATCGTACGGTCGCGCCGAAGAATGCCCGTGTCTGCGCCTGCCGTGGCCTGGGAGTCTCGGGGTCTACCACTTCCGCGGCTTCGATCCGCTTTGCAAGGAAGCGAATGCGCCCATCGATTTGCCGCAGCCGCCGTTTGCCGTATTGATAGTCGGCGTTTTCACTGCGGTCGCCATTGCCGGCAGCCCACGCCACAACCACCACCACGGCGGGGCGCTCCCTGGTGAGCAGAAACCGATGCTCATCCTTCAAGCGCTGCAGCCCACTGGGGGTTATATAGTTTTTGACTTGTGCCGCAGGTTCGTCCTGTTGCGGCTTTCTCGTGAACCCTTTTCGCATCGTGTTCCTTTCTTCCAGCATGAAGCCAGAGCGGTCCCCAGCGGAAATTAAAAGTCTCGATATATCCGGAGCATCCGGATCGAGCGGGCGCCTGGAAAGTGTACCGAGCATCCCGGATACCGGCCGCGGAATAGAGCAGCGGCATGGCGTGGATGAACTCCCGGTTCCGGCAAGTCGGCCCGAAAGCGAGCACCGGCATCTCAGCAAAGTGGTACGCCGCGTATGGCACGGTCAACTCATCATCTTTGGACACTTGGCGGGCTCTCGCTGCGGGACCTGCTGCGCCGCACCGCACGCGAGTCGTGGCAGGATGAAGTGTTCGGCCAGGCGGGGCGCATGGCGTTCTATCACTTCATTGCGATCTTTCCGCTGCTGCTGGTTTTCTTCAGCGTGACCGCCCGGGTTCCATATCTCGATGGGCCTATGAAGAGCGCCATCCGCGATATGTCCAATCAGGTGCTTCCCAACCAGGTGTCGCAGCTCTTCCAGGCCATGATGGAGGAGCTGAGCCAGCACGCCGATTCGCATGTGCCGGTGTTGCCGGTGCTGGCGGGCGCGACGTGGGCGACGTTGAACGCGACCTGGGCAATGATCTTCGGGCTGAATACGGCGTATGAGGTGAAAGAAGACCGCCCCAAGCTGCGGCTTGGCGTCACGGTGTTTCTGCTGGCGGTCACGCTGGCGGTCACCGCGATCGTCGCGCTGCTGCTGATCCTGCTGGGCCGCGTTCTGCGCGGGAAGCTCGATGCTGCGGCGATTGCATTGCGTGGCGCGGAGTGGGCCATTCTGGCGGTGGCCCTGCTGCTCGCTTTTGCAGTGCTGTATCGCTTTGCCCCGAACCTGCGCAACGCTCGCTGGAAATGGAGCACTCCGGGCGCGGTGTGCGCGCTGATTTTGTGGTTGGCCGCTGCCGCGGGCGCACGCCTCTACTTCGGCCGGTTCAATGATTATTCCCGCAGTTACGGTCATTTGAACAGCGCGGTGATGCTCCTGCTGTGGCTGTATCTGTCGAATGCGGCGATGCTGATCGGCGGGGAGATGAACTCCGAGATCGAGAAGGCGATCGCCGAACCTGCGGGAGCCGTTGAGGGAGATGGACATCGGCGAAGCGGGTGATGCGACTGGATTCCAGATGGGGATTCTGGGAGACTTCTCGCATGCGCCGGGCACATTTGGGGATTGCGATGCTTGCAGTATTGCGGATGGGAGTGCCCGCAGCGGCGCAGATGCGGGTGTCCCCGGCGATGGAGGCGCAGCAGGACTCCGGGCAGAGTAAGCCATCCATGCAGCCTGGTCAGCAGCAGATGGACGACATGGGCGATATGGATATGGGCGATATGCCGGGAATGTCCAAGCCTCAAGATCCGGCGGCGAAGCTGCTGATGCAGGAGTCGTCGGGCACCAGTGTGCAGCCGCGCGGCTGGGCGATGCCGATGGTGATGACGCGCTCGGGTGCGTGGCAGCTTGGGTGGATGGCGCAGGCGTTCGTGACCGACGTGCAGCAGAGCCATGAGAAGACGCCATTGGGCGAGATCGAGCGCGGCGGGGACAAGTTCTACTCGACGAATTGGGGGATGTTGAGCGCGGAGCATACGCTGGGCGGTGGCGCGGTCGAACTGCGGATGATGCTGAGCCTGGAACCAGCAACCATTACTGATCGCCGTTATCCGGAGCTGTTCCAGGTGGGTGAGACGGCGTACGGGCAAGCGATTGAAGATGGGCAGCATCCGCACAACCTGGTAATGGAGGTTGGCGCGCAGTATGCGCACCGGACGGACGGCGCATTGGTCAATTTCTACTATGCGCCGGTGGGCGATCCGGCGCTGGGGCCGACGGCGTATCCGCACCGTGCGAGCGCGGCGGAGCTGCCGCAGGCGACGCTGGCGCACCACTACGAGGATTCGACCCACATTGCAGACAATGTGGCGACCGCGGAGGTGGCGTGGAGCAAGGTGAATGTCGAGGTGAGCGGATTTTATGGGCGTGAGCCGGGCGAGAACCGATGGACGGTGGGCTTCGGCGCGATGGATTCATGGAGTGCGCGGCTGACGTGGCTGCCGGCGAAGGATTGGATGGCGCAGATGTCGACCGGAAGGCTCAAGCATCCGGAGGCGCTGGAGGCGGGCGATGAGGAACGCACGACGGCGTCAGTGGAGTATGCCAAGGGCGAGCGGGCGGCGAGCGTGATCTGGGGTCGCGATTATAAAACGCGCGTCGGCGCGCGTAGCGGATATGCGGTGAATGCGGTGACGGTGGAGGGCGTGACCCCGGTGGGCAAGAAGAATTACGTCACGGGCCGCATGGAGTGGTCGCAGCGCGATGAACTGTTTGCCGCGCAGGGTTCGGCACTGCCAAGGTGGATCGACGTAACGGCGTTTACCGGCGGCTATACGCGCGAGGTTGGCCGCTGGCGTGATGCGGATGTCGGCATCGGCGCGAATGCGACGGCGTACACGGCGGATGATTTGAGCGCGATCTCCGCGGTATATGGGAAGAGGCCGTGGGGAGTGAGCGTGTATGTGAGGGTGAGGCTGAAGGAACATCCCCAAAGCTTGAAAGCGGTTCCATAGCAAAGGCCAAATGCGGGGGGTCCCTCGACTTCGGCCGGTGCGCGGCCTCCGGATGACGGCTGCTTTCAAATTGATTCGGCCGACTTAAATGCGGGGATTCTTCGCCTACGGCTCAGAATGACAGCGAACAAGAGTCGAGGCTGCGGTAGGCTTGGGGCATGAAGCCGATCAAGTTGTTTCGCGTGGCGGGGATCCAGGTTTATCTGAGCTGGTGGTGGTTCCTCGCGGCTGTCTATGAGATACAGGTGCAGCGCGCCGCTTACACCTCGCTGGCGTGGAACATCGCGGAATATCTGGCGCTGTTTGCGATTGTGCTGATCCATGAGTTCGGCCATGCGTTCGCGACCCGGTCGGTGGGCGGCCGCGCGGACCGCATTATGTTGTGGCCACTGGGCGGCGTGGCGTACGTCGATCCGCCGCAGAGGCCGGGCGCGACGCTGTGGGCGATTGCCGCAGGCCCCCTGGTGAACGTGGCGCTGGCTCCGGTGCTGTATATCGCCAATGTGGCGACACGGCCCGCAGCCTGGCCCTATGCGACGACGGACGTTCACACGCTGCTGCATGACGTCTACCTGATCAACCTGGTGCTGCTGGTGTTCAACATCATGCCGGTGTATCCGCTGGATGGCGGACAGATTCTGCGGAGTCTGTTGTGGTTTGTGATGGGCCGGGGCAAGAGCCTGATGACGGCTTCGGCGATCGGGTTCTTCGGCGTTGCGGGATTTCTTGCCCTCGCTGTCTACTGGCATAGTTTGTGGCTGGGCTTGATTGCTATCTACGCCGGCAGCAATTGCTGGAGTTCGTTTCAGGTGGCGAAGCGGAT
>DATNAU010000179.1:0-4430 GCA_035572415.1 Acidobacteriaceae bacterium | reverse complement strand
AAGCGTAATAAAGAGGATGTTGAGCCCCGGTAGGGGCGACACCAAATCGCAGCGCCGTGCGTCTCTCGAATCCGCCACCGAAGGCCACCAAGATTCCTCCGTCGCCGCAATTGCAAAAACCGGTTCTTGGTTCTCTCCGCGTCTCCGCGTCTCCGCGGTGAATGCCTCGCTGGGTTCGGGACTCCGTGCCTCCGTGGTGAGTAAGGCTCTTCTCCTCCCGCTACTCACAGGCGCGCTCTGGCTGGCCTACAACCACAACGTTTACGGCAACGCCCTGGAGTTTGCCAATGGACCGTATTCTCCGCGGGCCATCCAGGCGCGCAGTTGGACGCCCACCTGGACCAGCTATCCCGGCGAGGGCTCGGCGCGGACCGCGACGCTTTATTTCCTGAAAGTCTCGCGGCTCAACCTGGGCGAAGGCCGCAGCGAGTACCTGCTGTTTGCCGTGGCTTTTGTGGCGCTGCTGGCGGTTGTGTTCTTCGCCCGCCGCTATCTGCCCTGGACGCTGCTGTGGCTGCCGGCCATCTTCTATCCGGCATGCATTGCCTGGGGCAGCGTGCCGGTGTATGTGCCGCAGTGGTGGCCGTTTGGCTATTACAACGTCCGCTATGGGCTGCAACTGCTGCCGGCAGTGGCCGTATTCGTGGGCCTGATGGTGGAACTTACCGCTAAGTTTTTTCCGCGGCTGCGCTGTCCGGCTGCGGCGCTGCTGTTGCTGATTGCCGGGTGGAGCTACGCCTCAGTGTGGCGGCACACGCCGATCTCGCTGCGCGAGGCGCAGAAGAACGGCGCGGCGCGCATGGACTTTGACCAGCGCCTCGGCGCCGAACTCGCGCAGCTGCCGCCGGAGAGCACCATCATGATGGACTGCAGCTCTTATTCCGGCGCGGTCCAGGCCGCGGGCATTCCCTTCAGCCGCGTTCTGCGTGAGAGCAATCCTCCGGAGTGGGAGATTGCCTTGAGCCGGCCGGCGCAGTCGGCGGACTACGTGGTCGCGATTGATGGCGATGAGGTGGCTCTCGCCGTGCGACGCTCCTCCAAGAATTTGCAGCCGGTCGCGCAGGTGGAGTCGAAAGACGGGCGCAAGGCCATCATCTTTCATTCGACGAGCTTTCGTTCGGCGAGCAATCATCCGGCGGCTTCAGTGCTAAAATCGCCGCAGCTTTCGAGCGCAGAATGACCATGGCAGACGCAATGCCGAACATCACCTTGCTCACTGCGGGCTTCACTGAGGTTCTCACTCGCGACCTCGGGCGCCTGCTGCTGGCCGCGGTGCTGGGCGGCGTTGTGGGCGTTGAGCGCGAGCTGAAGCATCGTCCCGCCGGCCTGCGCACCAATATGTTTATCTGCTTTGGCGCGGCCATGTTCACCGTGATTTCTGTGGAGCTGGCGTCGGCCTACGGAGGCGACCGCGCTCGCATTGCGGCGCAGATCATTCCTGGCATCGGCTTCATCGGCGCGGGATCGATTCTGCACGCGCGGGCCAGCATTACCGGGCTGACCACGGCCGCCACGATTTTCGTGGGAGCGTCAATCGGCATGGCCTGCGGTGGCGGATTTTACGGCCTGGCGGTCTTTGCCACCGTGCTGCTTCTGCTCTGCCTGCAGGTGCTGGGCGGGCTGGAGAGGCGCTTCAACCTGAAGTCATGGTTCATGCATTACAGCATTGTCACCGACCGCGCTGCCGAAGAAGTCACGGACGAAATCAGCGGCGTGCTGGAATCGCACGGCAAGGAAATGGAGACCATGAAGCTCATCCGCCTCAACGGCAAAAAGAAAATTGTCTTCACCGTGGATGGTACACGCGGCGAGCACGACGAGATCATGGCTGCTCTGCGCCGCACAGAAGACCTGCGTGATTTCCACGCCATCCCGGGCCGCGAGAACGACTGAGCCAATGCCGCTTCCCTTCACCAAACCTCTGGCCGACACCAAATCTCTTGCCTTCACCAAAGCCTCGGCCTGCGGCAACGATTTCGTGATCATCGATATGACAAATACTCTGGCCGCAGCTGCTGCTGATATGCCTATGCTGACTCGCCGCATCTGCGATCGCCACGACGGCGTGGGCGCCGACGGCGTAGAGTGGCTCTCAGCTTCTAAGAATGATGACGCTGATGCCGCCATCCGCCTGATCAACGCCGATGGCAGCGACGCGGAAATCTCCGGCAACGGAACGCGCTGCGTGGCCGCCTATCTCGCAGCGAACGGCTCCGGCGGCTCGCTGCGCATCAGCACCGGCGCGGGCATCAAGCACTGCGAACTGATCTCGCGCAGCGGCAACAGCTTTGAGTTTGAGATGGACATGGGCCGCCCGCAAGTCGCTCCGCCCTTCGCGCTCAAATTGTCTGCCGGCGAAGTGACGGGAACGCCGGTTTCCATGGGCAACCCGCATTACGTGATTTTTGTCGATCAGTTTCCCGCCAGTTGGCAGATCCTGGGCGCCGACATCCAGCGCCAGCCGGTTTTCACCGAAGGCGTGAATGTCGAATTCGTCCGCGTGATCAGCCAGACTGAAATTGAAGTTCGCTTCTTCGAGCGCGGTGCCGGCGAAACCAAATCTTCCGGCACCGGCTCATGCGCTTCTGCGGTCGCTGCGATCTCCGCCGGACGCGCGCAGTCGCCGCTCACCGTCCACGCCGAAGGCGGCGCGCAAACCGTCCGCTGGCCGCGCGACAACAACGTCTTTCTCCGCGGCCCCGCGCAACTCGTCTGTAAAGGTGAATTCTTTGTCTAGCTCCACGCTCATCAAGCCGCCTGCGCTCAAACCGGGCGACCGCATTGGCCTGCTCGCGCCAGCCAGCAGCTTCAATCGCGACTGCTTTCTTACCGGCTGCGAACGACTGCGTCAGATGGGCTATGAACCGATTTATTCAACTGAGATCTTCAATCGCGATCTCTACTTCGCCGGCAGCGCCGAGCGCCGCGTAAAAGAACTGCACGATCTGCTGCGTCGCGACGACATTACCGCGCTGATCTGCGTACGCGGCGGCTACGGCAGCAACTACCTGCTCGAGAAGCTCGACTTCGCATTGTTTCGCCACCATCCCAAAATTCTTCTCGGCTGCAGTGACGTCACTTCCCTGCTCACGGCCATCACCGACCGCACCGGCCTGGTAACGTTTCACGGCCCCATGGCGGCCAAGGACATTGCCGACGGAACCTTCGATAGTTCCAGCTGGACCAACGCCCTCCAGGGCGCAAGCACCTGGGACATTCCCACCAACGGAGTCGAAATCCTGCGCGCCGGCAAGGCACATGGCCGGCTCTATGGTGGATGCCTCTCTATGCTCGTGGCGTCGCTGGGCACGCCATTCGAAATTCAGACCGAAGGCGCCATCCTCTTCATCGAAGACATCGGCGAAAAACCTTTTCGCATCGACCGCATGCTGATGCAGCTGCACCTGGCGGGAAAGTTGAACGGTGTTCGCGGTTTCGTCTTCGGAGAGATGCTCGATTGCCGTCCGCCCGCGGGTGAGACCTACACTCTGCAGCAAGTGATTCTGCGCATACTGCACGGCTATAACGTCCCCATGGTTTTCGGATTGAAGTCGGGTCACGTCTCCAGCAATAACCTTACTTTGCCAATCGGTGTGCAGGCGGAACTAAGCGCGAGCGGCGAAGGCGTAGCCCTGAAGATATTGGAAGCCGCCACCAATATCCGTTAATCTGGATTCAATGGATCAGCAGCACGTACACATCATAGGAATTTGCGGGACTGCCATGGCGTCACTGGCGGGACTGCTCAAGCAAAGAGGCCTCAAAGTTACCGGTTCGGATGCGGCGGCCTATCCGCCCATGTCGGATTTTCTGGCCGCCATGTCGATTCCCGTCGCGCAACCGTACGCGGAGACAAATCTCAAACCGCGCCCCGACTGGGTCATCGTCGGCAACGCTATCTCGCGCGGCAATGTGGAGCTGGAGCATGTGCTCGACCAGCGGATTCCTTTCCGCTCCATGCCGGACACATTGTATGACTTCTTTCTCCGCACGCGCGAACCCATCGTCGTCGCCGGCACGCACGGAAAGACCACTACCACATCCATGCTGGCGTGGATCTTCCAGCACGCCGGAAAAGATCCGTCATTCCTGATCGGCGGGATCGCGGAGAATTTCGGCAGCAGCTTCGCTCTGCGCCAGGGAAAACACTTCATCCTGGAAGGCGACGAGTACGACACCGCCTTCTTCGACAAGGGCCCCAAGTTCCTCCATTACTTTCCTCAGGGAATCATTCTTACTTCTGTCGAATTCGACCACGCCGATATCTATAAAGACCTTGATGCGGTGAAGACTGCCTTCAAGCGTCTGGTGAATCTGGTCCCGCGCAAAGGCAAGATCATTGCCTATGACGCTGACGCAAATGTAGATGACTGCCTGACCAAAGCGTTCACTCCGGTGGAACGTTACGGACTGCGCGAAGATTCGTTCTG
>DATNAU010000178.1:0-8091 GCA_035572415.1 Acidobacteriaceae bacterium | reverse complement strand
GCGCAGGTGTGTGACCAGCACATCATGGATGTCGAGCACTTCGGGAAATTTTGTGGCGACGAGGCGAAGGCGTGCTTCGAGCTCGGCGTCCGCCGCTAGGGATGCGGGCTGCTCGATGGTGGCCGGCTCGCTCTCTATGTGCGTGAGGATGGACTTGATCGCGGGCACCTCATCGCGCATCTCCGCTTCGAGCGCCGTCACCACGTCGTGCGCCTCGCGCAGCGGCATGGTTTCATCCACTTCAAGATGCTGCTCGACATGCAGCCCGCCTTCCACCTGCTGGACGGTTACATCGTGAATGGAGAGGCCTCTGCGCGCGGCGACCGCACGGATACGGTCATGCACGCTCTCGCGGAGCGAGGCAGTGGGCACCGTGTGGACCACCACATCTGCGCCCGGCAGACGGCGCTGCACTGCTTCGCTGGCCGCCATCGTGATTTGCTCCGTGCGCTGGAAGGTGAGATTGCGAGGCATGCCGAGGGTTATATCGGCGAAGTAGTTCGCTCCGGAGCGGCGGGTGCGCAGCCGGTCGACGGAAATAACCCCGGGGATGGCGGCGAGATCGCGCAGGATGGAGGCACGCAGTTCGTCCGCAGACTGCGGCCGGCCGGTGGCAGGATCCGTTGTGGGCGTGGCGTCCAGCAGCGTGTCGACGGTCTGGCGCGCGAGGCCCCAGCTCACGCGGAGGATTACTCCCGCAACAACGAGTGCCGCGATGGGGTCGGCATACTCGAGCCAGGGCTGCGCGTAATGCTCCCCGGCGTAGGTTGCGGCGAGACCGATCATTACCGCCAGTGAGGCCCACATGTCCGTCGCGAAATGGATGGAGTCGGCTGCGAGGGCATCGGAGCGATGCTCGCGCGCGACGCGGGCGAGAGTGCGGGAGCGGGAGTAGTCCACAGCGATCGATACCGCCAGCACCACAAAAGGCCATGGCGAAGGCCGGAGGGCAAGGTGATGATGGAAGGCAATGCGGCCGACTGCTTCCGAGACGATCCAGACGCAGGACGCGGCCATGATGACGGTTTCGATGAAGGCCGAGAGCGACTCCACCTTACCGTGGCCGTAGCTGTGCTCCGCGTCCGCCGGCCGGTCGGCGAGCTGCACGGAGAAGAGGGTGATGGCTGAGGCGATCAGGTCAATGGATGAGTGTGCGGCCTCGCTCAACATGCCGAGCGAACCGGTCAGCAGCCCGGTGAGCAGCTTGAGCGCGGTAACCGCCGCGGCGGCTGCCACCGAAAAGATGGCTGCAGCACGTTTGGTCTGCGGCGCAGCAGGCGGCAGTCGCGAAGGAGTTGGGTTCGACATGGCCGCGGGCGTCGCGCTCATGGCTTCGATGCTACAGGGTCACTGGTAACCGCGCACTGCAGCCCGGCGCAGGATCACTTGACGAGTTCGGCGTTGGTTGCGGTGAGAAGGATTGAATTCTTCTGACCCGCCTTCAACGTAACCGGAAGGTCCCATACCAGACCGCCCGTTGTGCCCGCGGCGGTGCAGACGATGTAATAGTTTCCGGGCGACACGCTTGCGTTGATGGTTGCCGCTCCGTTCACGTCAAAGGTGGCAGTACCAACGTAGAACGGCTTCATCACTTGCGCCATGGCCGGGCAACCGGTTGGCGGCGGACAATTCTGGACGTATGCCGCGAGTGCCTGGCCAGGCGTGGTGCTGGCGGGAAGCTGTACGCCGGCCTTGCGAAACGCATTGTCAATGCGATCTGTCATCAGCTTGACGACAGCCCCGGCCAGCGGGTTCTTCGCGATCGGAAAGGATGACGTGATCGCCAGCGACATCGGACCCGTCGATGCGGTTGCGGCCGATACCGGCGCCGTGTTTGCCGCGACCCTCGCTGCGGCAGGCGCCGTGGATGGCGCAGGCATCGGCGAGGCATTGGCCGCAACGGTCGTTGTGGGCGCGGAGCCCATCTGCGGTGTGTAACTGGCAACCTCGCAGGTTTCTGAACGGGGAGTGTAGGTGATGTCGGTGCCGTTCATACCGGAGACGAGCCGCCCGTTCACAGTTGTCGATCCTGAGCCGCGCAGCGTGTTGTCAGAGGAGACGATCAGATCGAAGGGGCCGCCGGAGTTATTCACGTGGACGATCAGCGAGGATGTCGCGTTCTCCACCGTGTATGGCGCCTTCACATGGGCAGCGCCGCAATCCAGAGTCACGGCATCGCCGGCAAAGTCTAACTGGAGGCCGCTCGATCCGTATTTCCCGTGCATGCGCAATCCCGGTAAAGACGGAATGAGGCTGGCTCCGGGCATGGTGGCCGTCATTGCTCCCATCAGTGTGTCCATCACACCGCCGAGCATTCCCGGCATGGGGGAGGCGCCGGAGCTGTTTGCGGACGCAGGCGCCGGCGGGGGAGGCTCCTTGAGCAAGCCGATACTGCAGCGGTCCGTAGCAGGCGCGTAGATCGGCGTGCGGGTTGTAGTGACACAGTTCGGCGCGCAGTTTCCGGTTCTGGTTGTGGTCACGACGTTGTAGCCGGTAATGATCTGCCCATTCAAGGTGATTAACCCGGGACCCTGCAATGATCCATCGGAACGCATCGACAGCGTGACTGGAGAAGGTGAGGCCGGCAACGTGACCTTCAATGATCCGGCGGTCTTGTTGATCGTGTACTTGCTGTCGTAGGGAACCAGTTTGCCGCAGTTCGTAATGGAACCTATATCGGTGGCAAAATTCACAGAAGCGCCGGGTTGCGTGTTTGTGTAGCCTCCGCTCAGAACGACTCCAGCGCGGCCGGGTCCGGTGAGGCTTTCCATTCCCTGGCCTCCGGTGACCATGCCGATCATCCCGCCGATGAGCCCTCCGCCCATGCAGCCGCCGGTGCTGCCGCCCAGCTCCAGGCATCTGCGAATGGCGACTGAAGTTGGATCGTTCGACATTGTCCTCGCCTCGCCATTCACCATTCCCACGCCTGCAGACTGCTGTTGCTGCGCTTGCTGCAGGTCCTGCATCTGCTGGTTGTACATTCTCTGCGCGCTGGCGTTCAGCCCGGCGTTGGCGTTGTTGAGGGCGGCGTTCGCCTGCGTTCCCATCAGCTGCTTGGGCCATGAGCTCATGAACGCGTCGTTGAGGGAGTATTGACCTTCCTTCAGGCTGAAAGCCTTCACTTCGTCGGCAGTGTGCGATTTGGTGTAGTCCTGGCGCAGTTGGTACGAAGCTCCGCGATAGTCTCCCATCAGCTTTGCCTCACCGGGCGTAAACGGTCCGCGCACGTTGCGGTTGGTATGCACGCGGTCGATGTAGCTGACGAGTTCGTCGAATACCGCAATCTGGCGCGCCGCCGTGTCCGCGGGATCGGAGCCCTGAATGACGGACTCGACCTTCGCTACGGAAGGCATGTCATCGGTGTAATTGGCGCCGGTGGGCATACCAGGTTGCGCGAACGCAGGAGGTGACTGAAATCCGGTAAGCGACAAGAGGAGCGCGGTCAGCAACACAAATTGCGTACGCGGCAGGGCAGGCGTGGAGAAGGGCGAAACATTCATGGGAGCACTCCCAAAACAAATGCGATGGGCCCGATTTACGCAAAATAGTGCGGAGATGCCGCGCGCGTCAAGCAAAGGTTCGGGGGCGTCGAGTCCTCGACGAGATCAGGCCTTGTTCCTCAGGGTTTCACTGCGCGGTAGAGACCGGCAGTGCCGAAGGTGTAGCTGGTCCAGCTTGCGTTGATGAAACCCGCGGCCTCAATCATCTTTTTCATCCGTGGCGGGCGGGGGAAGCGCTCAACCGAGTCAGGCAGGTAGGCGTAGGCGCGCGGCGTGCCGGAGATGAGGCCGCCGAGCGTGGGCAGCACGCGCCGGAAATAGAGGGAGTAGAGCCAGCCGATGAGGCCACCGGGCTGGTTGCACTCGAGGACGGCAATCTCGCCGCCGGGCCCGAGGACGCGATACAACTCGGCGAGGCCAGCGGCATAGTCGGCGAGGTTGCGGAAGCCGAAGGCGAAGGTGACGAGATCGAGCGAGGCGTCTGGGAAAGGAAGGTTCAGCGCGTCGGCTTCAAAGACGATGATGTTGTGGCCGGCGAATTTCGGGCGGGCCAGCGCCAGCATCTTTGGGGCAAAGTCGGCGGCGAGGAGAGGAGCACTTCTCAGTTCTGAGTTCTCAGTTCTGAGTGCAGGGCGGTGCTTGTTGAGCGCTAGCGTCAGGTCGCCGGTGCCGCAGCAGAGATCGAGGATCAGAGCATCAGGCCGCGAGAGGATGGGCTTCAGGGCGCGAGCGGTGCGCGACCACCACATGCGGTCGAGGCCGAAGCTCAGGAGGTGATTGGCGCGGTCATAGGTGGGCGCGATGGTGTCAAACATCGCGCGGATGTTCTCGGGCACGTCATCGGACGATGCAGCGCCCTCCGGGCGCGCGCCGGGAGCAATGGTTGTGGGTTCAAATGCCACAGAGGTAATGGTAGCTCGGTAGCAACCAGCAGATTACGAGGTTCAGTGACTGAAGAATCGGTCTTTGGCAAATAGGATGAGGATTAGCGCGGCAATCAGAACGCCAATGATGGGACTCAGGATACTGGAGGGGCTGTTTTTGGAACAGATGGAGTTATTCTCTTCCGGTGACTGCGGATTGTAGCGAATCTCGAACCGGTCTCCCGGCTCGACCTCGACCAGCGAATTGAGTGTGCCGCCATAGCTCGTTCCATCCACCGAGTACCGGAATCCAACAGCGTAACCGCTAAGGAGGAGGTCGGGGACTTCGCCGAGGCTGTTGGAGAGATAGTGACGGCCAAAGCGCCCGAACCGAATCTGTCTGCAATCCGTCACCTCGGCTTCTGTGCTGGGCCAGTGCAGATGCGTGAGGCGGCTGGCCAGTTCATGCAGATCGGCTTCGAGCCGCGCGACCCGCGACCGGCGGAGGGTTTCAAGATCGGTTTCAGGAAATTCGGTCATGATGTGCGATGGGGGTTTCTCATCACGTCGAAAATGGCCCGCGCCGCATCCAGCAGCTCTTCGTCGGTCACGTCGTAGACGACTTCCGTAGAGCCGATGCCTGTTGCGAGCACGAAGGCGCGGCGTCCGCTGCGTTTCTTCTTGTCGCCGGAGGTGAGCGCGACGAGCTTGTCGGGCGATGCCTTGAAGGGTGGGATCGGGCCATAGCGGAGGATGAGGTTCGCCATGCGGGCAAAGTGGTCATGGGTGATTCGTTTGCGCGTCAGTGACAGATGCAGCGCGGCAATCATGCCCCAGGCGATGGCCTGGCCGTGCAGCAGCGTTTTGTAGCCGGTCGCAGCTTCGACGGCGTGCCCGAGCGTATGGCCGAAGTTGAGAATCATGCGCAGGCCGGATTCCCGCTCGTCCTTGGACACGACATCTGCTTTGACTTTGACGCTGGCGGTGACAACCTTCGCGAGCGCCGCAGGATCAGGACCGGTCTTCGTATGGGCGCCAATGCCTAGAATCGCATCCACGTTCTGCTCGAGGTACCGGAAGAGTTTCGCGTCGTAGATGATTCCGGCCTTGATGGCCTCCTGCAGGCCGGCGCGCAGTTCGGCGGGAGGCAGCGTGCCGAGCAGATCGATGTCCGCAAGTGTGGTGAGCGGATGGTGGAAGCTGCCGATGAGGTTCTTTCCGGCGAGCAGGTTGACGCCGGTCTTTCCGCCGAGCGAAGAGTCGACCTGCGCGAGCAGTGTGGAAGGGATTCCGACGTAGCGGATGCCGCGCATGTAGATGGCGGCGAGGAAGCCGGTGAGGTCGCCGATGACGCCGCCGCCGAAGGCGAGCAGGATGGAGTCGCGGTCGGTGCCCGCGGCAACCAACTGTTCGGCAAGCGATTCGACCTGCGCGAGGCGCTTGTGGCGCTCGCCGGGGGGAAGAAAGAGCACAAGCGGGTGCGCGTCCGGAGGGAAGGATGCGAGGAAGCGCTCGTGCCACAGTGCCCAGATCTCGGGCGAGGTTACGACGAATGTTTTCAGAGGCTTTGGCGACGCGAGTTTGCGCAGGCGCGGATAAAGCGAGCCAAGCAGGCCTGACGCGATGACAACGTCGTAGCTTGCCTGTGGAGTAGTTACGCGAACGGAAGACATGGGATCGATTTCATGGTATCGCAGCCGGCGCGGCATAGGTCCGCAGTGCGCTAGCCTTAAGGAATGGGCGAGACGGATTTCCTGGTGATTGGTGCGGGCATCGCGGGATTACGCGCGGCGGTTGGACTGTCAGAAGCAGGCAAGGTTCTGGTCATCACCAAGGAGGCACTGGGCGAATCGAACACTGCGTATGCGCAGGGCGGCATTGCGGTCGCGATGGAGGGCGACGAGGATACCGCGCTCCATCTGGAGGACACGATCACGGCGGGTGATGGGCTGGTAAATCGCGGGGCAGCAGCCGTCCTGGTTGAAGAGGGGCGGCGGCGCGTGGAAGAACTGCTGGCGTGGGGAACGGCTTTCGATCGCGAACACGGCGAGCTAATGCGCACCCGAGAAGGCGCGCACAGCCGCTCGCGCATTCTTCACGCGCATGGCGATGCGACTGGGCGGGAGATTGCCGTCTCGCTGTTGCGGCAAGTGCGAGGGTTGAAGAATGTTGAGCTGTGCGAGTGGACTACAACGGTGGATTTAATCGTGGAAAGCGGGCGCGTCGTGGGAGCGCGATTGCTGGATGCACGCGGGACATTCCGCGAGGTGCGGGCGGGTGCGGTGTTGCTGGCCAGCGGAGGTGCAGGGCAGGTCTATAGCGAGACGACGAATCCGCCCGTGGCTACAGGCGATGGCATCGCCATGGCATATCGCGCGGGAGCGGAACTGATGGATATGGAGTTCATGCAGTTCCATCCCACGGCGTTTGCGCTTCCCGGCGCGCCGCGCTTTTTGATCAGCGAAGCGCTGCGCGGCGAAGGGGCATGTCTGGTGAACGCGCAGGGTGAGCGGTTTATGCAACGCTATGACCCGCGCATGGAGCTTGCGCCGCGTGACATTGTGGCGCGTGCAATTGCAAAGGAAGCGCTGGGTGGGCCGGTCTACCTGGATATGCGCGCGGTGGCCGCACGCCTGGATCTCAAGGCGCGGTTTCCCGGGATCTCCGCATTTTTAGCGCAGTATGACCTGAAACTCGCGCGCGATCTGATTCCGGTGCTTCCTGCCGCGCACTATTTGATGGGCGGCGTACGGACGGACACGCATGGACGGACTTCGCTGCGGGGTCTTTACGCTGCGGGCGAATGTGCATGCACCGGCGTCCATGGAGCGAATCGCCTCGCCAGCAATTCGCTGCTGGAAGGTCTGGTGTTTGGTGCGAGGGCGGCAAAAGCGATGAAGGAGTTGCCAGTTGGCAGTGCACAGTTCTCACAAAAGGCCGCTGAGTCGGATCAAGCCGGGAAGGAGGCCTGCCAGCTAGCAGGTGCAGGCGGCGGGGCCGCGAGCGCGCGCCCAAGCGATGCGGACCTTGAGCGGTGGATTGAAAGATTGCGGGAGCTGATGTGGCTCGATGCGGGACTGCTGCGCAATCGCAAGGGCCTTCAGCGGGCGTTGGCAGAACTTGCCACTCTCGGTCAGACCATGTGGCCGGGAGACACGCGCCGCGAGATCGAGGCGCGGAACCTGCATACATTGGCCGAGATCATGGTGCAGTGTGCGCTCGCGCGCGAGGAGAGCCGAGGCGCACACTTTCGCACGGATTTCCCTGCGCACGCCGATGTTGCGCGTCACTCGCTGCTGCGCGCCGGCGTGCTGCGCTTCGAGAATGCCTGATTCGGGGCTGTGCGGAACAGGCGAGATGACTTAGCCGGTGTGCCGGAAGAGCGTGGAGACCTCTTCGCCGGCGGCACAGGGCTCGGCATCGGCATCTTCCGCTGCAAGATGCGCAACGCCTGACCAAAGTGCTTTGAACGTAGGCTTGGCAGCGATGACGCTGCCTTGAAGCGAGTTGCAGTAAAGGATGTCGAGCGGGCGCGGCATGTGCGCGAGCGAAGGTTCAATCCGATCCAGCAGCTTTTCCATAATGGCCGCGGTGAATGGGTTGTACAGATAGAGCAGGCACGGAGAGTCCGGCAGGCTGATCTCAGCGGCGTCGCCGCAGAAGACCCGCGTTGGCGGAAGCGCCGGGCGGGCGCTGCGGGACTTGGCGAGATTGTCTTCCGCGATTCG
>DATNAU010000177.1:0-2089 GCA_035572415.1 Acidobacteriaceae bacterium | reverse complement strand
GACACACAACTGGTCTCCACAGGAGGCGGCGCCTTTGCTCCTTCGGGGGTGATGCATTCGGTGCGCAACCGCGGCGAAAAACGGCTGGTGGTGTTAACCGTGCTCGCGCCGCCGCCGGCCTAACCGCCCCACTGCAGCTTCTCGCGCAGAACGTCGAAGAACCCGACACCGCTGGCGCGGACCAGTTGCACCGTCTGCTCGGACCGCCGGCAGATTACGCGATCGCCCTTATGCAGCTGCTCGCCGACTTGGCCGTCCACTGTGAGGAAGGTGGTGTTGTCGCCGCTCATCGTGATTCCGATGACGGCCTCATCGGGGACAATCACAGGACGGTTGGTCAGCATGTGTGGGCAGATCGGCGTGATGCAGAGAGCGGCGACTTCCGGAACCATGATGGGGCCGCCCGCCGAAAGCGAATAGGCGGTGGAACCGGTGGGCGTGGAGACGATCAGCCCGTCAGCCTTATACAGGCACATGAAACGATTGTCGACCTGCACTTCCAGATTGATGATGCGTGCGATGTCGGCCTTGGCGAGAGTGATGTCGTTGAGCGCTTCGTAGGTACAGGCGCAGTGGCCGCCGCGCCATAGCTCCGTGTGCAGCATGCGGCGCCGGCTCACGTCGTATTCGCCCCCGAGTACGCGCTCCAGTTGCGGATAAAGTTCTTCTATAGTGATGGCGGTCAGGAATCCCAGGTTGCCTAGATTGACGGCGAATAGAGGAATGTCTCGGCCCTTCAGGGCCCGCGCCGCCGAGAGCAGCGTCCCGTCGCCGCCCAACACCACCAGCAGTTGGGCGCCTTCCGGAACGGCTTCGCGAGCCAACCCCCTGTGCGAGCCCGGGCCGCTTTCCAGGTAGGCGGAGGTTTCCACATCGCAGCGAACGCCCACTCCGTGCTCCGCCAGCCACTTCACCAGAGCGGGCGCCACCAGCGCCGCCTTCTCGCTATGCGGCTTGGAAACGATGCCGGCGGTCGAGATTTTACCCGGCGGGTTATGGATGGGATTCGCGGCTGGCATAAAGCAAGAATTCCCGATTGCCCTCGGCGCCCAGGATCGGACTTTCGATGATATCAGTCCGGAACCCATGCCCTTCGACCGCGGCTCGCACCCGATCGCAGGCGGCTTGATGCAATGCGGGCTCGCGTACAATTCCTCGTTTCCCGACCTGGCCCCGCTCCACTTCAAATTGCGGCTTGACCAGCAGGATCATCATGCCGCTCGCGCCAAGCAAAGGTGCAACCGCGGGAATCAGCAATGTCAGGGAGATGAAGCTGGCGTCGCATACCACGAGGTCGAACTTCTGCGGGAAGTCCGCGACAGTAAGGTAGCGTGCGTTGACGCCTTCCTGGATCACCACGCGCTCGTGGCTGCGCAACTTCCAGTCGATCTGCCCATGGCCGACATCGATGGCCCAGACCTTCGCGGCGCCGCGTTGCAGAAGGCAATCCGTGAAGCCGCCAGTGGACGCGCCCACGTCGAGGCAGACCCATCCGCTTACGTCCAGCGCCCAGTGATCCAGCGCGCCCTCGAGTTTATAGCCGCCGCGGCTGACGTAAGGCATGCGCTCGAGAACTTCGACCCTCGAATCCGCAGCTACGGTGTGGCCGGGCTTCAGAGCTTTTTGGCCATTCACGACCACTTCGCCGGCCATGACCAGCGCCTGGGCTTTTTCACGCGACTCCACCAGCCCGCGTTCGACTAGCAATTGATCCACTCGCATCTTAGCGGCCGGTTTTGCGCTATCCGGTTTCATCGCCACTTCCATCATGCCTGCCGCCGCACGACCAGATCCGCCAGTTCTCTCAACCGTTGCGCGCGATCGTCGAAAGGTCGCAAGGCAAGATGGGCCGCAAGCCGCTCCTCCTCAGCCATTTCACGCGAGCGCTCGATGCCGTAAACCGCAGGAAAAGTAATCTTCTCTTGGGCGGCGTCCTTGCCCGCGGTCTTGCCGAGGGCCTCCGAGGATTGCTCGACGTCGAGAATATCATCCACAATCTGAAATGCCAGGCCTATATGCTCGCCGAACCTGGTGAGCGCAGCAAGTTGATCCGCGGCCGCTCCGGCATAGATTGCGCCCATGCGGACGC
>DATNAU010000176.1:0-7536 GCA_035572415.1 Acidobacteriaceae bacterium | reverse complement strand
CTCGGCGCCTCTTCGATCAGCTTCTGGTGGCGGCGCTGAATGGAACACTCGCGCTCGCCAAGCGAGAGCACGTTGCCGTGCTCGTCGGCCAGCACCTGAAACTCGATGTGGCGTGGCCGCTCGATAAATTTCTCCATGTAGAGATCGCCATTGCCAAACGCGCCTGCCGCCTCCGACGATGCCTGTTGATAGAGGCCGGGAAGTTCCTCGGCGTTGCGGCAGATGCGCATGCCGCGTCCCCCACCGCCGGCGACTGCTTTAAGGATGACGGGATAGCCGACCTGCTTCGCCCAGTCCAGCGCGGCGGCTTCGCTTTCAATGATGCCGTCGGAGCCGGGCAGGATGGGCACCTTGGCCTTCTTCATGGTCTGGCGCGCGGTGGATTTTTCGCCCATCAGCCGCGTGACTTCGGGCGGCGGCCCGATGAACTTGATGTTGGAGGCGCGGCACACCTCGGCGAAGTTTGCGTTCTCGCTGAGAAGGCCGTAGCCGGGATGGATCGCCTCCGCGTCGGCGAGTTCCGCGGCGGAGATGACGGCGGGAACATTGAGGTAGCTTTCGGCGGAGCGCGGCGGCCCGATGCAGATGGCCTCATCGGCGAACTTGACGTGCAGCGAGTTGCGGTCGGCTTCGCTGTAGACCGCTACGGTGCGGATGCCCATCTCGCGGCACGCGGAGATCACCCGCAGCGCAATCTCCCCGCGATTTGCAATCAGAACCTTACGAAACATGCTGTCCAAGAACCTTCCCGGCTCGCGTGACTAGTTCGATTTTCGGCGCTCTTCGCGCGCGCGGATCAAGAACAGCGGCTGGCCGTATTCCACCGGCTGGCCGCTGGACGCGATGCGCTTTACGATCTCGCCGGCGACATCGCTCTCGATCTCGTTCATCAGCTTCATCGCCTCGACGATGCACAGCGTATCGCCGGCCTCGACCGTGTCGCCCACCTTGACGAATGGCGGCGCACCCGGCGAGGGGGATTCATAGAAGGTGCCTACGATCGGCGACTTGACCTCATGCAGGTCTTCTTCGGGAGGCGCGGCCGCACCGGCGGAAGCGGCGGCGGGCGCCGCAGTTGCTGCGGGCGTTGTGCCGGCGAATGGAGAAGGGAAGGCCGCGCCGCCACCCCCCATGAGTATCGCAAGCTGGGCCGGAGTCAGCCCGCCTGCGGCTGCAGGAGCAGCAGCTCCCTCAAACTTAATGCGCACCTTCCATTTGCCGCGGTCCATTTCGAATTCGGCGATGCCGTTGGCCTTTAGAAAGTCGACCAGTTCGCGAAGCTCTTCCAGATTGTTCTCATCCGCCATCGATTCTTCCTCGAGTCACAAACCAGCAATTGCTCTGCTACAACTCAATCCACGCCTTGGTGCACGGCGTCAGAATCTCTCCTCCGCTCGCAGTTACCAGCACCATATCTTCGATGCGCACGCCAAACCTGCCGGGCATATATACGCCGGGTTCAATTGTAACCACCATTCCCGGCTCCAGTTTCTGTTTCTGCTTCGCCCCCAGACGCGGCCCTTCGTGAATCTCCAGGCCAACGCCGTGGCCGGTGGAGTGGGTGAACCATTTATCGAGCTTTGCCGTGCGTAGAACGGCGCGTCCAGCTTCGTCAACTTCGCCACCTGTTACACCTGAGCGCACAGCGGCTACGCCTGCCTCCTGCGCGGCGAGCACTGCGTCATAAACCGCGCGCTCTTCATCGGAAGCTCGCCCCATCTGTACGGTGCGGGTCATGTCGGAGCAGTATCCATCCAGCACCACACCAAAGTCGAGTGTTACGAATCCGCGCCGGGGCAGCTTCGCGGCGCTTGCCTTGCCATGCGGCAGTGCGCTGCGTTCGCCCGAGGCGACGATGGTGGGAAAGCTCATGGCCTCCGCTCCGGCGAGGCGTGCGCGATATTCGAGATCTGCCGCGACGGCGTTTTCTGTCATGCCCGGCTCCATCAGGCCGAGAATCTCCTCAAATAGTTGACAGCCCAATGCAGCAGCACGGCGCATTTTCGCGATTTCATCCGCGTCCTTCACCCAGCGCAACTCGGATACCAGCGCGCCGACGGGCTGAAGCATCGCACGCCGCTTTTTGGGGATTGCTGTGCGCATCTGTTTCAGGGATGCGACGGTAGTGTTGTCGTCGTCGAATCCGCAGCGGCGAATCTTCGCCTCAACGAGCCATTCGCAAGCGGCCAGCGCAGCGTTCTTCTGCGCGATCACCACTCGTGTCCCGGGAGTTTCGGCCTTTGCCTGCGCCGTGTAGCGGCCGTCGGTGAAAAGGACGGCCTTCGCAGGGCGGGACTTTGGGACCGTCAGCAGCAGCGCTGCGTTCGATCCGGTGAACCCGCTGAGCCAGCGCACGTCGGGCAGATGGGTGATGAGCAGTGCGTCTACACCGGCAGATCGGCCTGCGCTGCGTGCAGCTTGCACCGCACGCCTTCTTCTTGCACTCAAAGCCATGGCCATTGATTCGATTCTATCGAAGCTGCATGGCAGGCGGCGTGAGCGGCATTCGCAAACACACGCATCTCACTTGCCATCAACGCGTCTTTTGGCTCCGGTATCATTAACTATGACCGTGAAACTCGCCGATCCACCTGTGGCTGAGCACGAAACGAAAAAATTTCTCACGCGCCGAAAGTTCCTGTATGGCGCGGGGCTCGCGACGGCAGGCGCGGCCTTGTACCCGACCGAGATCGCCCGTCACGAGATCAGTGTCCCGACTCTGGACATCGCCATCAGGAACCTGCCGACGGCGTTCGACGGCTTCCGCATCGCGCAGATCTCCGATATCCACTACGACGAGTACACGGAGCCGTGGTTTGTGCGCCGCGTGATCGACCGCGTCAACTCGCTTGCGCCCGACCTTGTAGCATTCACCGGCGACTACATCAGCTTTGCGCCGCTTGGCCGCGACTTTGTGATCGGCGCGATGCGCCGCTGCGCTGAAGCGATGGCGCGTGTCAACTGCTCTCAGCGGTTTGCCGTGATGGGCAACCACGACTCTTACCTCGGCGCGCCGACGATCGTGCCCATTCTGGCCGAAGTCGGCATCCCGATGCTGGTCAATCAGCATGCTCCCGTCGAACGCCAGGGCCAGCGCATCTGGATCGCCGGTGTTCATGATCCAATCACTCACGTGCCGGACCTGGATGCTGCAATTCCGTCCCACCCGGACGCGCCCGTCATTCTGCTGTCGCATGGTCCCGATTATGCGGACACGGTCGCTTCTCATCCGCGCGGTCCGCTCGTGAACCTGATGCTATCCGGTCATTCGCATGGAGGGCAGGTGCGCTTCCCGTTCGTCGGCCCGATGCACTTGCCGGAGGGAGGGCGGAAATACGTGGAAGGACTATTCCGCATCGGCGGCATGCAGCTTTATGTCAACCGCGGGATTGGTACGGTGGGGCTGCCCATTCGGCTCAACTGTCCGCCGGAGATTACTCTGTTTACGCTCTGGCGCGCGTAGTTGCCGAACTACTGTAGAGTTGCGTCTGCGTGTCTTCGCGTTCCGTCTGCGCGATGCGCGCGACAGACCGCTATCTCGCTCTTGCCGCCGGTTTTTTCTGGCGCGGCATCACGGTCACGTTGCTGGGAGCCTTGGGGCTGCTCATCTTCACCATCCAGGCGTCCAGCAGGCTGCGCTTGAACTTCCAGCGATTGCCCAGCCGGAAGGCCGGCACAGTGCCTTCGGAGGCGTAGCGATAGAGCGTGTCCGCGCTGATGCCGAGGTACTCGGCCGCCTGCCGGATGTCCATTACCTCACGCAGCATCTGCTCAACCGCACCCGCCATGGAAGATACGCTCCTTTACCGCAGAATCCGGCAAAGCCCGAAGATACCGGGCCGCTGCCGTCAAAACCGGCAATCGCCAGTGCCTTCCTTTTGTACTGCCTCCGCGGCGGCGCGGCAAGGGGTTCCGTATCCCACGGCGGTGGAATCCTCCGGGCTGCTACTAACTGATTGATAACCGAGGCGCCGGTCACACTCGGCGATGCCATTGCACGGGACTCCGGCTCCCATGGAAGCATGCGACAACGGTAACGGTCTCATCGGGCTTTATGACGAAGATCAGTGCATACGGAAAGCGATGCAATAAAGCACGCCTGAGGCTTGCGCGGACAGCTGGAAATTGCCTGGGGTTCTTCCGCACGCGGCGAAGAACATCGTTGATCGCTACCTCAAATCGTTTTCCCAGTCCGTGAAGTTCCGCTTCATACCAATCATGCGCACGGATCATCTCGGCGCGCGCTGCCGGAGTGAAGAGAATGGTTCGCATCAGGCGCGGCGCTGCTGGAGTTCCACCTTCAACGCTTCCCAGGTAATGCCGTCGCGTTCATCTTCTTCCAGCGTCTCCATCCGCCTATCGAGTTCGGCGGCTTGTTCGGCAGTTAGCTGGAGCTCTTCGTCTTCAAGGCTGTCCCACAACTGCGAAATTAATGAGAGCCGCTCAGTTGGAGTCAGACGTTCGAGTTCGCTGTGGCTCAATACGCTCATGACCTCCAGCTTAACCCGAAACGGCAGTGGCTTCCACCAGAAAGCCACCGCTTTCCGCAGTCTCTGGCAATTAGTCCCCTGTCCTATTTCTTTGGCGGTTGCAGCCCTGCAATCACGCCGAAGAGGTCTTCGCCGACGGTGCGGGTTTTCGCGATCGCGTCGGCGATCGGGATATGCGTGATCGCATTGCCACGGAGCACAACGAGTTCGCCAAACTTGCCCTGATGCACAAGATCGATGGCCGCGACGCCATAGCGAGTCGCCAGCATGCGGTCGTATGCGGTCGGAGTGCCGCCGCGCTGCGTATGGCCCAGGTTTACCGCGCGCGTCTCAAACCCGGTGCGCTTCTGAATTTCTTCCGCCAGGGCATCGCCAATGCCGCTGAGACGCGCGTGCCCGAACGAATCCTTCTTTTCGCCGATGGTGGCCTGGCCCTCAGCGTGGGGCAACTGCGCGCCTTCCGCGACGACTACGATAGCGAAGCGCTTGCTCGATTCGTAGCGGGCCTTCACAAGGCGGACAACCTCGTCCATGTCGATCGGTTTCTCCGGCGCAAGGACCACATCGGCGCCGCCGGCGATACCGGCGGTCACGGCGATCCAGCCGGCGTCGCGGCCCATCACCTCGACCACCTGCACGCGGCTGTGGGATTCAGTTGTCGAGTGCAGCCGGTCGACCGCTTCGGTTGCGATGGAGACGGCGGTATCGAAGCCGAAGCAGGCATCGGTGCCGCTGAGATCGTTGTCGATGGTCTTGGGCACGCCGACGCATGGCACTCCGCGCTTGATCAGTTCAACGGAGATCGACTGCGTGTCGTCTCCGCCGAGGGCGATTAGTGCGTCCAGCTTTTGAGCCTGGAGCGCCGCGAGACACTTCTCGAATCCGCCATCGATTTTCTTGATATTGGTTCGAGACGAGCGCAGGATCGTGCCACCCTTTTGCAGGATGCCGCTGGTTGTTTCCAGATTCAACGGCATGGTGCGGTTCTCGAGCACTCCGAGCCAGCCTTCCAGGAAGCCGACGAACTCGTCGCCGTAATGCCAAACGCCCTTGCGCACCGCCGCACGAATCACTGCATTCAGCCCGGGGCAGTCCCCGCCGCCGGTCAACATCCCAATCCGCATCTTACAAACCCCTTTTTTGGAAATTTTTCGATTCAAACAAAATCATACTGGATTGGCGGTATCGACTTCTCGGCAGTGACCGATGCGCGGAGCCGCGGCATATATTTCTTCTCTGTGGCCTCGACGGCCTGCATCCAACCGGAGATGACGATCAAACCAAAGCGCGAAGTGGAAGAAGAAGAGAAGATCGGCCTCGGTGTGGACGAAGAACCGAAGGATGAGATTGTGAACGATTCTCTCGGAACCATCGATCCGGCGGACACCGCAGACACCGAGCCCAATGACGACCCTGAGATCGGCGGCAAAGGATCCGGGAGGAAAGAAGAGGCAGCTTAGACCGGCGACTGCTTCCACCAGTCCGAGCGCAGTTCCACGCCACGAACAACATCCGTGGGCCGGCCCGGCTCCGGCGACCAGATGCGGAAGCCTTCCACGTCCGCAATGTGCATCATCTGCACGATCGGTTGCTGCCATCCGTGCAACGCCAGGTCGAACAGACCCCAGTGAATCGGCATCAGCAGACCATGCGCCGCCATGGTGCGAAAAGCCTGCGCGGCGCCCTCGGGCCCCATATGGATCGATTGCCAGAGGTCGTTGTAAGCGCCGATTTCCAGCATGGTCAGATCGAACGGGCCGTGCGCCGCGCCGATCTCCGCGAACCCCTCCCAGTAGCCGGAGTCCGCGCCGTAATAGACGCTGTGGCCGCTGCCGTGCAGCGTGTAGGAGGCCCACAGGGTCTCCATGCGATGGAACATGCTCCGCCCGGAGAAGTGGCGCGCGGGGAGAGAGGTGACGGTCAATTCCGTGTCTTTCCCGGCTATGTGTGTCGAATCGGTCCAGTCGAGTTCCGTAATCTTGCGCGCACTCACTCCGAATCTAAGCAGGATTGCGCCCACACCGAGCGGGACGATCCATCGCGCTGCCGGTTGAAGCTGCGCGAGCTTGCGTGCGGTCTGTTCGCCGAGGTGGTCGTAGTGGTCGTGCGAGATGAGCACTGCATCGAGCTTCGGAAGGCTTTCGAGAGCTATCGTCGGCTCGAAGAAGCGCTTGGGGCCGGCCCAGGTGAGCGGCGAGGCGCGCTCATCCCAAACCGGGTCGGTGAGAACCCGCACGCCGTCCATCTCGATCAGCGACGACGAGTGGCCGAACCATGTTATGCGCAGGCCGCTGGCAGGTGGGCGCAGGTAGATTGCCGGGTCAGTGCGGAATGGGCCAATTGCGGACTTCGGCTCGCGCTGCGACTGGCCGAACAACATCTCGGGCAGAACTTTGAACATCAGTCCCGGGCCGCCCAGCGGGGTGGGCACCGGGTTCACAAATTTCGAGCCATCCTTCAGCGCGCGCTTCAAAAAGGTGGCCGTCCGAACTTCCGCCTCCACGACGCTCATCGTGAGGATTGGATGTATGAGAGCGATGCGGAGACGCTTGGGAAGTGGAACATTCGCGTGGGATTGGTGTGAGGACTATGAATGCGCGGCTGCGGTCGCTTCATCTTTATAGAACTCGGCGATCTGGGCGGCATGCTTTTGTTCGACGACGCGGCGCTTGAGTTTCATGCTGGGTGTCAGCTCGTCGCCTTCAACAGACCATTCCCGGTCGACCACAGCCATACGCTTCATGGTCTCGAAGGGGGCCAGAGTCGCGTTTACTTCGTCCACGATGCGCTGATAACGGGCGATGACGGTGGGGTTGCGGACAAGAGAAACGCGATCGGTCGCTGCAATGTTGTGGACCCTCGCCCAGCCCTCCAGCGCGGCGAAGTTTGGTGAGATCAACACGCAGGCGAATTTGTGCTTGTCGCCGACGAGGGCGGCGTTGCCGACCAGGTTATGCGCCTTGAGCTTGTTCTCGATGGGCTGCGGCGCGATGAGCTTGCCGCCGGAGGTTTTGAGGAGTTCTTTCTTGCGGTCGGTGATGGAGAG
>DATNAU010000175.1:0-5505 GCA_035572415.1 Acidobacteriaceae bacterium | reverse complement strand
CACGGTGCTTTATGACAGCGCGGCGGCAGCGCCCATCGCCGGCGCGCCCGCAGTCTGCGCCTTCGCGCTGGCCAACTCCGTGCAGCTCTCCGGCTCCATCGGCTCCTGCAGGCTATCGCAGACTGGCTCGGCATGGATCGTGAGCACATTGCCGGACGGCACGCTGCAGACGCGGCTCGACGGCGCCGCGGGCACCGGCGCCGACTTCCGCATGGATGCAACAGGAAAGGTTACATTTTACGCAGGCCGCATTCCGGTCCCCGGCGAGCGCATCACCGTCTTCTATCGCACGCGGCATCGCTCCGTCGCGCGTCTTGAAGACCAGGCCTCCATCGCAGCCGAAGCGGTTGCAGGTTTTCCAGGAGCAGCCCGCTGGATCGGCAAAGTCGTGCATCCGCCCGCGCGTTCGAGCGCGGACTGCATGGCCGCGGCGCAGGCCCTGCTCGCGCTCGCCACCAGCCGCTCCGCCGCAATCGCCGGCTCGTATGCGCAGATCAATCCCGCAACCGACATCTGGCCCGGCGATGTGCTCGCCATCACCGCGAACGGCGAAACGGTCTTCGTCGTCGTCCGCAAAGCAGATATCGTCGATGGCCACTCCGTGCCCGAGACGCTGAATTACAAAATCAGTTTCGCCAACGACTGGGCCGAAGCCCTCGGCGTCCAGTTGTCGGAGTCCATTCCGGCGGATGCCTATCTGCCCGCGTCAGCCGCTGCTGCGCCTGGCCTCGCGCTTGCGAATCTCCAGCAGCTTACCGTCATGAATGCCAGCGCAACTGCGCTCACCATCGATGCAGGTGTCGATCCGCCGCCCGGCGGCGGCTTCGAGGTCCGCCTGCGCGACTTCGACTTCGCCACTGGCTCTGGCGCCGATCTTGTCCTGCGCTCGCCAGTCCGCGGCTTCACCATTCCGCGTGCCGCGCAGCTCGAACGCTACTTCATCCGCATGTACGACGCGTCCACTCCATCGAACTACTCCGCACTCTCCGCCGCCATCTTCACCAACCTTCCCGTCAGCTGAAATGTCTTGCTTAAGGGCACGGCTTCAAAGCCTGTCCTGAGCGGACCCGAAGGATGCCGTAAGCGTTGCTACAAAATTGCTGCGGCCTTTAGCCGCTGGGGGGATGCAAAACGGGCGCAGCGGACTTTTTCAGCACCTTCTTCAGCGCGCGGTAAATGCCATGCAGAATCAGTGCGGCTTTAGCCGCGGGTCTTTCAACAGGAGCACACAATGACCGACTTTGAGGCCGAAGTTCTGGCGTCGCTAACCGAACTCAAAACCCAGATGAAAGAACTCCTCGGCAACGGCCAGCCCGGCCGCCTTGCTCGCCTCGAAGGCCGCATCGACGTGCACGAACGCACCGTCCAACGCCTTAAGGGAGCAGCCACAGCACTCGGCGCAGCACTTACCTTCGCGCACTTCGCCATCGACTTCGTCTTCCGCCGTTGAGCGAGCCGTCACAAAGCAGCCTGCCCTGAGCGAGGCCGGAACGGCCGAGTCGAATGGGTGCCCATTCATCCCGCGTGCCCGGGGTCCCCGGCGAGCGGTCTTTGCTCGCTGGGGTGGCTGAGCGGGATGAGTGGGATTGAGCCGCACCGCTCGTATAATCGCCCCATGCCCGCAAAATCGCGCGCTGAATCACAGCCATCGAAACCGTTGGTCGCCGTCATCATGGGCAGCCGCAATGACTACGCCGTCATGCGGGCGGCCGTCGAGATGCTGCGCGAGTTTGGTGTTCCACATGAAACACGCGTCGTCTCCGCGCACCGGACTCCGGACCTGCTTTTTAGCTATGCGGAATCCGCCGCCGCGCGCGGCCTGCGCGTCATCATCGCCGGGGCCGGCGGCGCGGCACACCTGCCCGGCATGGTCGCCGCAAAAACTGTAGTACCTGTACTCGGTGTGCCCATCGCAGCCACCGCGCTGCAAGGGTTCGACTCGCTGCTCTCCATCGTGCAGATGCCCAAAGGCGTTCCCGTCGGCACACTCGCCATCGGCGCGGCAGGCGCGGCGAATGCAGGCCTGCTCGCGGTGCAGATTCTCGCCACCAGCGACGCGGCTCTCCAGAAAAAGCTCACCGCATGGCGCAATGCGCGCCGCGATGAAGTCCTCGCGCAAACTCTCGAAGACACTGAGAGCAACGCGTGAGCCAGTCGCCCACCCTGCTGCCCGGCGCCACCATCGGCATCTTCGGCGGAGGCCAGCTCGGCCGCCTGACCGCCATGGCCGCGCGCACCATGGGCTACCGCATTCATGTGCTGGACCCCGACCCCGGCTGCCCCGCGCGGTTCGTCGTCGACCAGTGCGTCGAGGCCGCATGGGACGATGCCCGCGAGGCCGCGCGCCTCGCCCGCGGCTGCGATGTCGTCACGCTCGAGATTGAGCAGATCTCGCTCGCCAGCATGAACGCCGCCGGCAGCTTCGCGCCTGTCCGCCCCAGCGAAGGCATGCTCGGCATTATTCAGGACCGCATTGAGCAGAAGAACTGGCTCGCCCGCAACGGATTCCCCGTCGGTCCATTTCGGGCCGTGCGCTCGCTCGACGAGCTGCGCGCGGCCATCACCGCGCTGGGCGGCAAATGCTTCTGCAAAAGCGCGACCGGCGGCTACGATGGCCGCGGCCAGGGCAAAGTCGGCTTCCGGAAACCGGCTGAATCACCACAAACCGTGCCCCATTCATCGCGCAGCGATGAGTGGGATCGGGCCACCTCCGTTACCGAAGACGAACTTCGCGGCGCATGGGAGGCGCTGGGCCAGGGGCCCGGCATCGTGGAGCAGGCGGTCGATCTCGACCGTGAGATCTCCATCCTCGTCGCCCGTTCGCCGCGCGGCGAGGTCAAGGTCTATCCCGCCGCCTGGAACCACCACGAGGACCAGATCCTCGCGTGGAGTGTGATTCCAGCGCCGTTGCCGGATGGGCTTGCGAAAGAGGCCGCCGAACTCGCCTCCACCATCGCCGACACCTTCTCGCTCGAAGGCATCCTCGCCGTCGAGCTGTTTGTAACCAAAGATGGCCGCGTACTGGTCAACGAGCTCGCCCCGCGCCCGCACAACAGCTACCACGCCAGCGAGCGCGCCTGCGTCACCAGCCAGTTTGAGCAGCTAGTGCGCGCCGTCTGCAACCTGCCGCTCGGCTCGCCGGATGTGGTGCAGCCCTGCGCCATCGCCAACCTCCTCGGCGAGGTCTGGCTGCAACCGGCAGAATCGAGCCACGAACCTGGGTGCCCCACATCTCAACGAGATGTGGGTTCAGCCAAGCCCACCCCCCGCGCGCCGCACTTCGACCGCGCCCTCGCCGTTCCCGGCGTCCGCCTGCACCTTTACGAGAAGCTCCGCCCGCGCAAAGGCCGCAAGATGGGCCACCTCTCCGCCGTCGCCTCCACGCCGGAAGAGGCCGTCGAACTGGTCCTGAAAGCAAAATCTCTGCTGTAAGCTGTCTGCGACAGTATCGTGCCCATTTTTCGAGGAAGACAGATGAGAGCCACTGGCAAGATCGCTCTGGTATTCGCGTGTCTGACAGTTATAGCGGTGAGCTGTTTTGGCTGGCGCGCACACCAAATTAGGACCCATGACGCGAAGCGCGCCGCGGCTATCGAACGCTACCGTGAGCAGGCTGTCCAAGGTGATCCCTTAGCGGAGGCGCTGCTCGCCCGCATGTGCGCCGATGGCGACGGCCTGCCACAGGATTATCGGCGAGCGCTGGACCTTTATCGTAAGTCAGCGAATCAAGGTTCCCGCGCTGGCGAAGCCGGCCTGGGAGCTACGTACTACTACGGGCGCGGCGTGCCAGTGGACTACAAAACCGCATTCATGTGGTACAGCAAGGCCGCTGCGCAGGGCAACCCATACGCCGAGAACGCGACCGGCATCATGCTGGAGCATGGCAACGGCACCGCGCAGGACTACGCGCAAGCGGCCAGTTGGTACCGCAAAGCAGCCGAGCGCGATTACCCAGGAGGCGAGTACAACCTCGGCAGGATGTATTGGTACGGACGAACTTTTCCGCAGGACCGTACAGAAGCTTACCGTTGGTTCCGCAAGGCAGCAGCCGGTGGCGACGAAGATGCGCGAGACTTCCTAAGCGCAGGCCTCTCACCGATATGTGAAACTGCCCTTCTTGTGGAGTTCTTAGGCGGACTGATCCTGGTGCTTGGCGCTTTCCCAATCAAGACGAACTCTTGGAATCAGCCAAGGCAGCTAAGCCTATCCGCCCGGAACACTGCGCTCGGAGCGGGCGGATTTTGCATTCTCACGTCAGCCTATTCGTGGTACGGATATACGCACCATCTATTCCGTCGACTTGGCGCTGGCGTAAATGCTTTTACAGCATCCCGCTGGGTTTTGGATGGCGCCGCGATTTTAGCGCTTGTCTACATCCTGCGATCAAACAAGAGAAACGTGAAAAGCCCGGACGAGGCATCTGTACAGACTCAGACGTGAAGTATTCGGCGAGACCGGTGGTCACTCCACGTCAAGCTTGCAGCTTTGCCAGATATTGCGCTGGCGACAGCACCGTTACACCTCTGCGCGCTCGGTCCGGGAAGTGCTTGAGGTTTCCTGTCACCAGCCACGCGCCGGAGGCATGGGCCAGGGCAAGAAACGGCGCGTCCTTGGGATCGGGGATAGCGTAAGGCCACGGCTCGGGATCGGGAAGCCGCAGACTCGATTCAATCAGCGGCTCAAGCCATGGCGGCGGAAAGCCGAATGGGACGAATTTCCTGCGATGGACGACCTCGTCGTATTCGTCCAGCACGAATGGGCAGGTAACAGTTCCAATCTGGCCTCTCAAAACCCAATCCAGCACCAGTTTCGCTGGTACGCCGATTTCGTTAAGTCCGGCCGAGACGATCACGTTTGTGTCCAGAACCGCGAGCCTCATCGTCGCTTTGCCCGCACCCGAGCGAGCCTTGCCTTCCGGACCTCGGCGATCTCGGCATCGATCTCCTCGTCTGTCGGAATGGGTAGCCCAGACACTTTGATCCGTTCCCATCCTGCGCGCAAGCTCGCTCGCGCCATGGCAAGTCGCAGATCGCGTTCCTCGGCGGCGATATCGCCGAACACGGGAATCAGGAAGTAGGCTGGCCCTGACTGGCCGGAGAGCAGCACAGTCTCTCCCTTGGGCACAGCCTTCAGCGCGCTGGCGCCGCGGGTGCGGAATTCGCGAAGAGAAACCTGTCGCATAAGGACCTCCTGACTTGAGTGTAGCCGTTTTGGCTACGCTTGCACAACGGTCAGTGCCCATGACCTCAGCGGCTAAAGCCGCGTTGATGGTAGAGCGGGCTACGGCACGGCTGAAGCCGTGCCCTTAAGCAAGACGGTTACGAGACTGAACATGCGCAGAGCAAGGGTGGCAAGTCGAAGGCCTTAAGATGCAACTACACACCTCCAAAATGCGTGGGCCGTCCGCGGAGGCCTTATCCGATCTCCTCGTTCCAGTTCTCCAGATACGCTTTGAAGTCGGACATGAATTTGCCGGCGTCGGCGCCGTCGACGATGCGGTGGTCG
>DATNAU010000174.1:0-17954 GCA_035572415.1 Acidobacteriaceae bacterium | reverse complement strand
CAGACAAATCCCCAATCCGCAGCAGCAGATCGTGGACGCCATCCACCCCGCGCGCACGATATCCATCCGTCAGCGCCTGCAACTGTTCTTCCGTCTCTTCGATCGCCCTCGCATCCAGCAGCTCGCGCAGGTCCGCGTCTCCCATCAGCTCGCGCAGCTGCTCCTGGTCGATCGAGAGCGCCTGCGCGCGCCGCTCGGCCAGCGGAGCATCGCCGTCGTAGATGTAGTTCGCCACGTAGCTGAAGAGCAGAGCCGAAGCGAACGGGCTCGGCTTCTGCGTATCCGCCACGCGTACGGTCAACGTGCCGCTCTCAATCCCGCGCAACACCTCCATCAAGGCCGGCATGTCGAAGACGTCGCGCAGGCACTCGCGATACGCCTCCAGCAGAATCGGAAAGCTCGCAAACCGGCTCGCCACGCTCAATAGGTCATAGGCGCGCTTTCTCTGTTGCCACAGCGGCGTCCGTCCATCCATCCGCCTGCGTGGCAGCAACAGCGCGCGCGATGCCGCCTCGCGAAACTTCGCCGCGAACATCGCCGTCTGCCCAAGCTGCGCCGTCACCAATTGACTCGCCTCCGCCGCGCCCGGGAGAAATGGCGCAATCGCCGGGGGCTCGTCTGTGTCCGGGAAGCGCAGCACAAAACCGTCCTCGCTCCACATCAGTTCCACATCCGGCGGCCCGCCTCCCGCGGCCACCTTCGCCGCCGCGGCCATTCCCCAGGGCGCGTGGATCCTGCTGCCGAGCGGGGTCAGTACGCACACTCTCCAGAAGCCCAATTCATCCCGCACACGCTCGATCAGCACCGTCGTATCGTCGGGCACCACTGCAACCGCGCCTTCCTGGTCGGCGAGATAGCGCAGCAGATTCTCCGCCGCATTCGCATCCAGGTCATGCTGCTTCACCAAGGACGTGATCGCCACCGTCTGCGGCATCCCGCGCAGCTCGCGCACCAGCGCGCCGATCCGGCGTCCGAATTCCATCGGCCTGCCGGCACGGTCGCCGTGCCAGAACGGCATCTTGCCCGCCTCACCCGGCGCCGGCGAAACCAGCACACGGTCCTGCGTGATCTCGTCGATCCGCCATGCCGACGCGCCCAACAAAAAGACGTCGCCCGCCTTCGACTCGAAAACCATCTCCTCGTCCAGTTCGCCCACGCGCACCGGCTTATCACGCTCTCCGGACAAGAACACCCCATACAATCCGCGATCCGGAATGGTCCCGCCGTTCATGATCGCGATCCGTTTCACGCCTGCGCGCGGCGTCAACCATCCGCGCTCGCGGTCCCAGGTCACGCGCGGCCGCAGTTCCGCAAACTCGTCCGACGGATACAGGCCGCTCAGCATGTCCAGCACGCCGTTGAAGACAGCGCGGCTCAATCCTGCAAAGGGCGCGGCTCCGACCAAGAGTCCATACAGCGCCTCATACGCGATTCCCGGACCAGAATTCTCCTGGGTGCCCCATCCGAGCTCTGCTCGGGTGGGTTCTGACCGCGCATACCGTTCCGACTCCGCCGCACTCATCGGGGGATGCGCCACCGTCGCCACGATCTGCTGCGCCAGCACGTCCAGCGGATTGCGCAGAAACCTCGTCGACTCGACGTGCCCTTCATGCATCGCCTGTGTCACCGCCGCACACGCCACCAGATCGGACCGATACTTGGGAATCAAAATCCCATGCGACGCGGCGCCCACCTGATGTCCCGCGCGCCCGATGCGCTGCATTCCGCTTGCGACCGAAGGCGGCGCCTCCACCTGGATCACCAGATCGATCGCACCCATATCGATCCCAAGCTCGAGCGAGCTCGTCGCCACCAGCGCCTTGATCTCGCCCGCCTTCAACCGGTCTTCGATCTCCTTGCGCTGCGCCGCCGCGAGCGATCCATGATGCGCCCGCGCGATTGGCGCCCCCGCCAGCTCGTTGATCGCAGCAGCCATGCGTTCCGCAACCCGCCGCGCATTGACAAAGATCAGCGTCGAGCGACGGCCCTGAATAATGTCCAGCACCTTCGGATACATGCTCTGCCAGATCGAAGTGCGCTTCGGACCTTCTTCCTTCTCTCCTTCAGGCCGAACGCTGAGCCGCGCCATGTCCTCCACCGGAATCTCAACACGCAGCTCCAGATTCTTCCGCGCCCCCGCATTCACAATCGTGACGGGCCGATAACGAATGTCCCGCACCTCATCCGCCGACTCGCTGACTGGCTCACTCGATGCATCTGACAACTGAGAACTGACAACTGACAACGCGGCCGCCGCATTCGACTGAGGACTTCCGAGCATCTCCGTCCCACCCAAAAACCTCGCCACCTCTTCCAGCGGCCGCTGTGTCGCGCTCAGTCCAATGCGCTGCAACCTTCCGCCGCCGCTGGCGCGCACCAGCGCCTCCAGCCGCTCCAGCGAAAGCGCCAGGTGCGCCCCGCGTTTCGTGGGCACCATCGCGTGTATCTCATCGATAATCACCGTCTCCACTGTGCGCAGCATCTCGCCGGCACGCGAGGTCAGCATCAGATACAGTGACTCCGGCGTCGTGATGAGTATCTCGCCCGGATGGCGCAGGAACCGCGCCCGCTCTTTCGCTGGCGTGTCGCCCGTCCGCATCGTGATCTGCGGGGCACGTACATTGACGCCTGCCTCGCGCGCCATCGCGGCAATGCCTTCCAGCGGCCGCTGGAGGTTTTTCTCCACGTCCGCTGCCAGTGCCTTCAACGGCGAAAGATACACCACACGGCATCCGCGGATTGGGTGCTCCACATCTCGTTTCTGAGTTGTGGGATGGAGTGGCGCCAATCTCTCCGCGATTGACTCACCAAACATCAGCCGGTCCAGGCACCACAAAAACGCCGCCAGCGTCTTGCCGGTGCCGGTCGGTGCAAGGATCAGTGTCGACTCGCCGCGCGCAATCGCCGGCCAGCCTTCGCGCTGCGGCGCTGTCGGCTCCCCCAATGCCTCAGCGAACCATTTCCGCGTGATCGGATGAAAAAGCTCCAGCGCCCCGGCTGCTCCCCACGCACGGGCTTCCTCCACCGCTCCGGCACGCGCAGACTTCCTGCCCAACTTGGCTGCCGAATTCGACTCAGTGCGCCGTGCCATCCCAGCAGAATAGATGCTTCCCGCGGCAACGCGCGCCCTCAGCGCCTGGAGCCATTCCGCTTATCTCGCCGGCGTCTTCCGGTAGAAACAGCATCTGTCCATGTACTCCGCCTCAAACAGGTCCGTCGAATCCTCCGCCTGTTCCGCCTGTCCCAGGGCCAGCACGCCATGCGCCGCCAGCCGCCGATGCACGCTCGCAAAGGCCGCTGCGCGGTCTTGCTCCGGCAGAAACAGCAGCACATTTCGCATCAGCACCAGGTCATACACGTCCGGCTCTGCAATCTGAGTGCACACGTCTCCTTTGCGAAACTCGCACATGGCACGTAGCTCCGGAACAATCTCCCACTCGTCGCCCTCGCGCACGAAGCAGCGCACCAGCATGCGCGCCGGCAGACCTCGGTTAACCTCGGCGCGCCGGTAGCGCCCACGCCGCGCATATTCAATGGCGCTGCCCGCGAGATCGGTCGCTACGATCTCCACGTCCCAATCCGCCAGTTGATCCGCAAAATTCTCGCGTAGCAGCATCGCGATGCTATACGCCTCCTGGCCGGTGGAGCATCCGGCGCACCATATACCGAGCCGCCGGTTCCGCATATTCGCTTCGATAATTCGCGGAAGCAGCGTCTCACGGAGTGCGTCGAATGTATCCCGGTCCCGAAAGAACGCCGTCTCGTGCAGCGCGGTTGTCCCCACTGGCGCACGATTCAAACGCGCGCTCGCATTCGTCTGCACTCCATTGAGGTTTCCCGCCTCCATCATGCTGCCAGTCCCATCATCGCCAGCTTCTCGCGCAGCCCGTCCGCGGTAAACGGTTTCATCAGAAACTCATCCGCCCCATATCCAAGCGCGCTTTCGATGAAGACATTGTCAGACTCGGTTGTCACCATCATGACCTTCATTTCGTCACCCAGTCCTGAATCGCGCAGCGCCTTGACGCACTCCAGCCCTGTCATCCGCGGCATATTCACGTCCAGCAGCATAAAGTCGAATCCGGTGCTCGCTGCCCGCAAGGCGTCCAGCGCTTCGCATCCGTCGGCCGCCTCCGAGCATTGCACGCCCATGCGCTCCAGCAGTTGCCGGAGATGCGCGCGCATGAACCGCGAATCGTCCACAATCAATGCTCTCATTTGGCGCCTGCGCGGCTCGCCCGCGTCTCCGGCAGCCCGCTCCGCGCGAGCTCCATTGGCCGCACACGCTGGGTATTCAGCCGTACCATCAGGTCACTCTTCATCCGGAAGACACCATCGAAGATCGCTTCCCCAAGCGCATCCAGCGTGACTGGATTTCTTTCCATTGCGTCTTCGGCGACACTCACCACGTCTCCTACTTCGTCCACCATCAGTCCGAAGCGCTCACTAGCCTCGTCCTCTAGTACCAGCACGCGATCTCTAGTACCCGTTCGCCGCTCAAGCCCAAGCAAGGTGCGCAGGCTTATCGCTTCCAGAACTTCGCCGCGATACGTCAGCACGCCCGCAATGTGGCTTGGCGCCAACGGCACCTGTTGCGGCACGGAATTCCCAAGCACCTCCCGAATCGCGCGCGTATCGATACCGTAGAGTCCCGCGCCTGCGCGCACGGAGCATAGTTGTACAGTTCTCTGCTTCGTCTCCGTATTCCTATCCATCGCCGTCTTCACGCCACTCCCTCCAGCACACGGCGCCTTCCGCTCGCGGCGCACTGCTGCCTCATGGCGAAATCCCGATGCACAGCCGTTATTCTTTCCTTCACACGCGCCAGCGGACTTGTGCAAAGAGCCGTATTCTCCAGTAAGAGCTCGCCTGGGCACACATCCACCACACGGCGCACCACCACACCGACCCTTCTTCTCTCCCGCGTCGTACAGATCAGCACCGTTGCCGACGTGCTCCTGGCTGCGCGCAATTCGCCCAATACTCCCCCGTCGTCTTCCAGTGGGATCACGTCGCCGTCATACTGCAGCATGGCTCGCCCGTCCACATCTTCCACCTCACGCAACGGCACCGTCGCAATGCGTTCCACCGCGCTCAATGGAACCGCCATACGCTTCGCAATGTCGCCGCTATCGCGAATGCTGGGTTCGTATATCACCATCGCGTTCTCCATTGCGATCGCTTCGGCGCCGGCCGTGGTGGTCTGGCCGTCTGCGGCCATTGCTCCCGCCGCAGTCGCGAGTTGGCCTTCCGCCGCAGCCCGCAGGCCGGCCAGGTCGCCAATTGCCGCAGCATCCAGAATCATCGCCAGTGAACCGTTACCCAGCACCGTCGTTCCAGCGTAGATACCAATCTCGCGCAGCGACGCCGGCAGCGGCTTCACAACAATCTCTTCCGGCGGCCGCAGTCCGTCCAGCATCAGCCCAAAACGCCGCCCCTCCGGCTCCAGCACAACGATGTAGAAGCCCCGCGCGCAACGGTCCGCCGCAGTGGGTACCCCACATCTCGATCCTGAGATGTGGGTGCTACTCCCTGCGTCATCCTCCAGCTCCAGCACGCGCGCCAATCGCACCAGCGGCAGCAGGCGGTCACGCAGCCGATAAAGCTCTGTCGTGCCAATGCGCTCCACTGCACTCTCCGCCTCGGTTGCGGGCACATGCACCAGTTCCACCAGGGAAGCCTGCGGCAATGCGAAGCTTTCTCCCGCACATTCCACCACCAGCGCCGGCACAATCGCCAGCGTCAGCGGCACGCGCAGCCGCAGCGTCGTGCCCAGTCCCGCGCGCGACTCCACCTCCACGCGTCCTCCGGCCTGCTCCACGTTGGTGCGCACCACATCCATGCCCACACCGCGCCCGGAGATGCTTGTGACCTCCTTCGCCGTCGAGAAGCCCGGCGCAAAAATCAATTGCTGTGCCTCGGCCTCTGTGATCGTCTCCGCGGCCTCCGCCTTCACCAGCCCGCGTTCCACCGCCTTGGCCAGCACGCGCTCGGCGGAAATTCCCGCGCCGTCGTCGGTGACCTCGATCACCACCCAACCGTTTTGGCTGTATGCCTTCAGCCGCACCATGCCTTCGGCCCGCTTGCCCGCGCGAACGCGCTCGTCCTCAGGTTCGATCCCGTGGTCCACCGCATTGCGCACCGCATGGGTCAGAGGATCGCGCACTGCCTCCAGCAGGCTCTTGTCCAGCGCTGTCTCCTGTCCCTCAAACTCAATCCGCACTTTGCGGCCGCACTGCAGCGCCAGGTCGCGCACCATGCGCGGAAACTTTGCGAAAAGGTGTCCCACCGGTTGCATGCGCGCCTGCATCACACTCTGCCGCAGCTCCGCCGTTACCGTGTTCAGCCGCCGCACCTGCTCCGCATAGCTGCCATCTCCCGGTTGGCACTGGAGCATGCGGTTCCGCGTCAGCACCAGGTCGCCCACCAGATTCATCATCCGGTCCAGCGCTTCCACCTCGATCCGCAGCGTGCGGTCGAAATCGCCGGTCGAGATATTTCTTTGGCTGTCATTCTGCGCCCCAAACGAAGACTCCCCGCTTCTGTTCGAAGCCGGGTGCCCATCGCCTCCGTGCTGCGAAGTGGCGGGTCGGCTACCCCAGTTCGGTCGGCCACCGCCCTCCAGTTCCTTCATCCACGCAATCAGCTCGCGGTCATCGTCGTCATGCCGCTCTCCCTCCGAGCCGCGCGTCTCGATGATCTCGAGAATCGTCTGCAAACCATCGCGCAGCTCCAGCAGCCCGCTGATCAACTCGCCCGAGACGGCAATTCGGCCATCGCGCAGCGCAGCCAGCAGGCTCTCGCCCGCATGGGCCAGCGTCTGTAGCCGCCCAAATCCCAGAAAACCAGTTGTCCCTTTGATTGTGTGAACTACGCGGAAAATCTCGCCTATCAGATTACTGTCGCCATGGCGCTGCTCCAGCTCCGTCAGGCACAGCTCCATCCGCTCCAGGCCCTCACGGCTCTCCGCGACAAACTCTTTGGTTAGGTCTTCCACCTATCCTTTATCGGAAGGCAACCCCCCTGGCTTGAATCCAAGGCCTTGAATCCACAGACTTCCCCGACCGTCTCTGCCTTCAGCGCCACCGGCGTAGCCACCTCCATGTTCCGTCGATGGTTATGGCCTCGATGTCGACATCGTCATCCCAGATATAGACAGCCTGGGACGCTCCTCGATGCGCAAGCTGGCCACCATCGTAGCTGGCCTTTGAAGGCGCACCGCGATGACGGCTTCTCGCTGGCCATTTCCGCTTACGGCACCGCGGGAAGGGAACTGAGATAGTCCACCAGGGTCTTCAGGTCCTCGTCCGAAATCTTGCCTTTGAGGGGAGGCATCGGGTTCGGAGTACCGGCTTTGGTCTTCGCCGGCGGAGTGAGAATCGCAGCCCGTATCTGTTCCGGCGTAAGCCGCTTTCCAACTCCATTCAAGGAAGGCCCAATCTCGCCGCCCGTCGTCCCCACGCGGTGGCACAGCAGGCAGTTGTTGTTGGCGATGATCGTCTTCGCATCATGCGTTGCAGGGTCGCTCGATGCGGAGGCCGCGGTTGCAGACTGGGCCACCGGAGCCGCCACCGCCATGCCCAGCGGCGTGATGCGCACCAGCCGTCCCGGCCGGGCATCTTCGACAGCCCATAACGCTCCATCGGGCGCCACTTCCACATCGCGCACGCGGAAGCCCATCGCCCAGCGGTCTACCGCCTGCGCTCCTCCCTTGCCGTCAAAGGTAATCCGGACCAGCGCCTGCGTCGCCAGACCGCTGACTAGCGCGGACCCATTCCACTGCGGAAACATCTTGCCCTTGTAGAACATCAGGTTGCCCGGCGCGATCACCGGCACCCAGTAGATCACTGGCTTCGCCAGATCGGGCCGCGTGTCCGGGCTGGGGATTGGCACGCCGTTATAGTTGTGCCCATAGGAGACCAGCGGCCAGCCGTAATTCTTCCCCGGCTCAATCAGGTTCAGCTCGTCGCCGCCGCGCGGGCCGTGCTCCACCTCCCATAGTCGGCCATCCGGCGCAAAGGCCAGGCCATACGGCGTACGGAAGCCCATCGCCCACGTCTCCGACGGCGTCAGGTTTGGCCCGGGGAACGTGTACGTCCGCACCACCGGAGCCGTCTTTGCCGCCTCCGTGTCCGACGGTGGATCGATGATCGGCACACTCGCCGCGCCGATCTTGCCTGCCATCGGATTGCCTGGTGCCGGCTTTCCGTCCAGCGTCAACCGCAGAATCTTGCCCAGCGGCTGGTTGGGGTCCTGCGCCGGCGTCATGCGCTGCCGCTCACCCACGCTCAGGAAGAGATACTTGCTGTCCGGCGAGAACGCGACCTCCGCGCCAAACTGTCCGCCTTCGCCCCGCTCGCCATCGCGCCAGATGACCTTGAGCCCTTCCAGGCTCGCCGTACCGCTGCCGATCTTCAACTCCGCCCGCGCCAGCGCAAGGCTCGAACCGCCCGGTGCGCCCGGCTCGGAATAAGTCAGGTAAATGAAATGGTCCTGCGCGTAGTGCGGCGACAGGAACACGCCCAGCATGCCGCCCTGGCCCCTCCACAGAACATTCGGAACACCCGTTACCGCTGTCTTCTCTCCCTGCTGCGTCACCAGTTCCAGACCGCCGACCTTCTCAGTGATCAGCATTCTTCCGTCCGGCAAAAACGCAATCTTCCACGGCAGATTCAACGTCGTGATCTGTGTCACCGTAAACGGCAGGTTCGGGTCCGACTTCTGCTCGCCTGCATTCACCTGCGCCGATGCGCCGATCGAAGCCATTGCCAGAACGAGCGCTGTCGAGGTCACCAAATGCTTCATTGATTTCTCCGTTTCATCCTGCTGCGCGAGGGCACTCCATCACTCTCCAGCCGCGGTTCTGCGAACCCAGGATTTCCGCGCAGCACATTTGCCTGATTTTCCATCCCAGCCATGCTACCTGATTCCTGATGCGGCAATCTGGGCATCGAGCACGCGCCAGATGTGCCACCCGGGCGTTGCTTGGGTGGAATCAAGCCACCACATGCCTCGGGAACAATCGCTCGCAGCTATACGCGAAAGCGTGCCCTGCAAGCAGCGCGCCCTCGCTTCCATGAGAACTGAAAACAGAGGACCGGCCCGGCCCATGCCTCTCAGCAAAGCCGGGTGCCCCATCCAAGCTTCGCTTGGGTGGGATTGTGCCACTACTTGATTGTGTGCCCCATTCAGTCACGCGATCTCAGTCGCGTCATGGGCGGCCAAAGCCGGGTGCCCCATCCAAGCTTCGCTTGGGTGGGCTTGTGCCACTACTTGATTGTGTGCCCCATTCAGTGACGCGATGTCAGTCGCGTCATGGGCGGGGTAGCTGCTACTCTCATGCCCATGCCTCTCACCGATGCCGATACCTCGCTTCTCCAAAAAGAAGCTGCCGCTGCCGCGCAGAACTCCTACTCGCCCTACAGCCGCTTCCGCGTCGGTGCTGCCATACTTCTCGAAAGCTCCGGCGCCGTCCCGTCCAACACCATCGTCGCCGGAACCAACGTCGAGAACGCATCCTACCGCCTCACCACCTGCGCTGAGCAGGCTGCCATCGCTGCCGCCGTCTCGCGTTTCGGCCCCGCCATCCGCATCCGCGCCATCGCCATCGCGAACCTCAACGGCGCCGCCTGCATGCCCTGCGGCGCCTGCCGCCAATCCATCGCTGAGTTTGCCGCGCCCGAAACCCCCATCTTCTATCCCTCCGCCTCCGGCGAAACCGTCGCCACCACTCTCGGCGCGCTCCTTCCCGCCACCTTTTCGCTGGCCCGCGACAACTGACAACCCGGAAATTGTTGTCAAGCCCCCTTCGCCATTCGAATCGCGCTATCCATCCGTGGCTCAGCAGTTTACGCCGCAAAGAAAGTTGGCAGTTTTTCCTGCGCAAACTCGTACAATTTAAGTAAGGGGAAATCGGTCCGATGCGACATCCACATTCCAGCGCCTCGCACCGTCTCGTCCTTGCGGATCCGTATAACTCCTGTATTTTCTATATTCTGCGGCCAAGTCCAATGGATGGAATATTTTGCGAGGGGTCCGCACCTGCAACGTCCTCATTCCAGATATTTTGCGCCCAAAATACCCCCCAAAAAATTCCTTTGGAGGGCCAGCCATGACCTTCCATCCGATTGAAGTCATCCAGCATAAGCGCGACGGCCAGGGCCTCGCTGACCAGGAGATCGAGGCCTTCATCCGCGCCCTCGTATCCCGCAACGCGGAGAATCCCACTCCGACCGACGCACAGACCGCCGCGCTGCTGATGGCCATCTTCATCCGCGGCCTCAACCCGCAGGAACTCGCCGCGCTCACCCAGGCCATGCGCTTTTCCGGCGAGACGCTCAATACTGCTTCGCTTAAATCCTTCTGCGTCGACAAGCACTCCACCGGCGGCGTGGGGGACAAGGCCTCGCTCCTGATCGCGCCCATCATCGCCGCGGCCGGCGCGCCGGCAAACCAGGAAGATGCATATTCACTCTCCGATCCCATGATCAGCGGCAGAAGCCTGGGACATACAGGTGGAACTTTAGACAAGCTGGAGACCATCCCCGGTTTCCGCACCCAGCTCCCGCTCGATGAGTTCCTCTCAATCACGCGCCAGGCTGGCTTCGCCATGGCCGGACAGACGCCGACATTGGTCCCCGCCGATCGCATCCTCTACGCCCTGCGCGACCACACCGGCACCGTCGAATCGCCCTACCTCATCACTGCCAGCATCATGTCGAAAAAGCTCGCAGCTGGGCTGAACGCTCTCGTTCTCGATGTGAAGACCGGCTCCGGCGCCTTCATGTCGAAGTACGAAGACGCGCAGCTTCTTGCCCGCCTGATGGTCGAGACGGGCGAGCGCGCCGGCACGCGTACCGTCGCGCTGCTCACCTCCATGGACCAGCCGCTCGGGCGCTACTCCGGCAACTGGGTTGAAGTGATGGAGTGCCTCGAACTCTTTCAGCACTTCTCGCCCGACTTCGCCTTCACATTGCCGCTTGAGAGGCTCCGGCTCTCTTCCGACCTGCTGAACCTCACCCATGCGCTTACCGGCCAGATGCTCTATCTCGGCGGCAAAGCGAAGACGCCTGACGAAGGTTCCGCGCTCTCTCACCGCCTGCTCGCCGACGGCTCCGCGTATCGCCATTTCCTGCAGATGGTTGAGCTGCAATCGACGGATGTTGCCGCCGCCATCGCCGCCATCGCACAGCCCGCCGCGTTCCACAAACCTGCCGCAACTCGCAGCATCGCGGCTGAAGCTACGGGTTATCTCGCTGCAATGAACTGCACCGAGATCGGCTGGGCGGTGCAACGGCTCGGCGCAGGCCGCGCCCGCCCCGGAGATCCTGTGAGCGCGCACGCAGGTATTGAAATGCATGCCAAACTCGGCGACCGGGTCCTCAAGGGCCAGGTGATCGCCACGCTCTTCAGCGAAGAGCCGCGCCTGCTCGCCGAGCCGGAACAGATGCTCCGCGACACGCTGCAGATCTCACCCAAACCGCCGCAATCCATCCCGCTCGTCCGCGAAGTCCTCCGCAAGGAGGACCTGCGATGACCGCCGCATGCTCATACAAGACAAGCGCCGCAGGCGCGTCCTATACCAGCCTGGGGCGCAGCCCCAGGTACTGTCGCAAAAATCGAACGATGAGGGCTGAAAGCCCGGCCTATTCCTTGTCGGCGTCCAGCGCATCGATCAGCATCGCCGCCCAGCGCGCCACCGGCTCAGCATGGGCGCCCGTCACCGGATCGCGCGAGCCTTCGAGCACCGCAAGCTGCACCGCGAGATTCCCAACCGTCGAGCTCTCCGCCGACCCGCGAAAGACTTTGAGCCCCGTGGCCTCCGCAGTCAGCCGATTGAGAAACGCATTCTGGTTCGCGCCGCCCACGATGAACAGCCGCTTCAACCGCTTGCCCGTCAGGGCCGCCACGCGATCGAGCACCTCCGCATATCGCGCCGCCAGCGAATGGAAGATCAGCGACGCAAACTGCGGCGCATTTGCAGGCGACTCATCCAGCACGGCCAGCCCGCGCTTCGCGCGCTGCGCATTGATGCGCTGCGGCATGCGCTCCGGAAGCAGCAGATCGGGATCGTCCACGTCGAGCAGACCTCCAGGGCAGGGAACCTTCTCCGCCTCGGCGCACAGGGCGGCGATCTTCCACTTGCGCCCGCGCGCGGCCCACTCATCGATGCACTGCCGGATCAGCCACATGCCATTGACGTTCTTGTGGAAGCAGATGCGATCGCCGACCGCGCCCAGGTTGGTAAAGTTGTCCGCCTGCGCCTCTGCGTTGTTGCGCGGCTGCTCGATCAGCGTTCCCACCAGCGACCAGGTTCCGGACGAGATGTACGCCCAGTCATTGCCCGTCGCCGGAATCCCTGCGATCGCAGCGGCCGTGTCGTGGCACGCCGGCGCGATCAGCGTCGTATCCGCAAACGCCGGCAGTGCTGCAAGCGGCCCAGACAGCTTGCCCAGCTCCGTCCCAGGCGGCACCACCTTGGGCGCGCAGGCTGCGTTGAGCCCAAGCGCGTCGAAGATCTCGCGGCACCACTGCTTCTTATACAGATCGATCAGCCCGGTGTGGGTCGCGTTCGTGTATTCGGCCACGCGATCCCCACCCCAGTGCGAGAGCAGATACTCCGGCAGATTGATCCACTGCGCGCCCTCAGGCAGGCCGGCGAGCCGGTCGGCATAGAGTTGATAGACCGTGTTGAGCGAGATGATCTGAATGCCGGTCAGCTCGCGCATCCGCTCCTGCGAGCACCTGCGATGCGCCTCCGTCTGTGCCGCGGCGTTGCGCGGATCGCGATAACAGAAGGGATCGCCCAGCGGCTTGCCTGCGGGGTCCAGGCGAACGTAATCGACTGCCCAGCCATCGACGGCAATCGAGCGGATGCCTTCCGGTGCGAGTTGCGCGCAATTGCGCAGGCCCGCTTCGACGCCGGAGACGATGCAGTTCAGGTCCCAGCGCAGCCCGCCATCCACCTCGCGCGGGTTGTTCGAGAAGCGATGCACGAGCTCGACTGAGGGCTTTGCGTCGATCCAGCGCAGCAGCGAGACGCGACAGCTCTCCGCGCCGAGATCGACGGCGACCAGGGCGCGGCGGTCGGAGGGCTGCAGCGGCTTGCCGGAAGCGTGCGTCATCTGGGCGTTTACCGCAGGAACGCTTCTGTGAGACCGCCGTCCACGGGGATGATGTGGCCGGTGGTGACTGGCGTGAGCGGGCCGGCGAGGAACAGGATTGCCTGCGCGCAGTCCTTCGGATCGATCGGCACGTGGGTCAGCGTGCGTTTGGCGTAGAAGGCAGCGAGCTTGTTGCGCAGCTCGTCGTCGGTCTCCTTCTCCTCGAAGGCGATCGCGTATTTCGAAAGCGATGCCTTCACGCGATCGCGCGGGAACATGGTTGAACCCTTAACGACCGTCGCAGGCGAGATGCCGTTGACGCGAAGGCGCGGCGAGTAGGTCACGGCGAGCTCGCGCACCAGATGCGAGAGCGCCGCCTTCGATACGTCGTAGGCCTCAGAACCTTTCTTCGCGACGACTGCGTTGGCGGAGCTGGTGAGCACGACAGAGCCGTCGATGCCCTGCGCGTTGAAGATCGCGGAGGCTTCGTCGGTGAGCATGTAGTTGGCGGTGACGTTGATTTCGAGCGTGGTGCCCCACATGGCATCGTTGATGATGCCGTCGGGCGAGGAGGGGAAGATGGCTGCGGTATTGATGAGGATGTCGATGCCGCCGAACTGCTTCACCGTAGCATCGAGGGCCGCGCGGATAGCTTTGCGGTCGCGGATGTCGATTGCAGTTGAGATGACAGCTTCCTTGCCCGCGATGGCGCGGGCTTCTTCGCAGACGGCCTCGGCGCCCTTGGTGTCGCGGTCCGCGACGACGATGTGCGCGCCGCGTTGCGCGGCGAGCAGCGCGACCTCGCGGCCGATCCCGGAGCCGCCGCCGACAATCAGCGCGATGCGGCGCGAGAGTTCCTTCTCCGGCGGCTGGCGCTGAATCTTCGCTTCTTCCAGCGCCCAGTACTCGATGCGGAAGGCCTCGCTGGGCGGGAGGGCGACGTAATTCTCATAGACCGTGAACTCGCTGGGGCCGGCGGCTGGGCCGGCCTGCGGAACTTCCTTACAGGGCACTTCGCCGCCAAGCGAACCGGCGCCCTGCATCACGTGGATGGCGTTGGTGTAGAACTCGCCCGTGAGGCGCGACTCGGTCTTATTCTTCCCGAAGGTGAACATGCCTACGCCGGGGACGAGAACGACGGTCGGGCTGGCGTCGCGCATCTTCGGCGATTCCTTGAGCGCGTGCTTCGAGTAGTACTCGGCATACTCCTTGCGATACGTCTCCAATGTGGAGTCGATCAGGCCGGGGAGCGATTTGGGATCACCCTTTGCGTCCCATGAGATGTACATCGGGCGAATCTTGGTGCGGATGAAGTGGTCCGGGCATGAGGTGCCTAGATGCGCGAGCTGCTGCGCCTGCGCGGAGTTCACGAACTCCATCACGTCGGGTGCATCAGTGAAGCTGCCGATCCAGCGCTGTTTGCGGCTGACGGCGCCGCGAATGCGGGGAAAGACATCGAGAGCGATGGCGGCGCGATCGTCGCGGGTCTTGTGCACGGCGCCGCCAAAAGCCGGCTTGCCTTTGGCTTTATCGTGCTTCTCGATGAACTGACCGATCTGATCAATGATGGTGATGGTGTTCAGGTAGCTCTCGCGCTGGGTGTTGCCCCAGGTGAAGAGGCCGTGGCCGCCAAGAATAATGCCGTCGCAGCCGGGGTTTTGCTCGACCGCGCGCTTGAGCATCATGGCCAGCTCAAATCCGGGTCGCTGCCAGGGCAGCCAGACTAGCTTGTGCCCGAACTCCTTGTTGAACTCCTCCATCTTCTGCTTGCCATTGGCAGACGCGGCGAGGGCAATGGCCCAGTCGGGGTGAAGATGGTCGACGTGCGGCGCGGGCAGGTAGCCGTGCAGCGCGGTGTCGATCGATGCGGCGACTGGATTGTTGCCGAAGGTGATGAGGGGATACATCGCCACCATCTCGTCCTCGCGCGCGACGCCAGGGTAGACCTTTTCCAGCGAGAGCAATTTATCGAGGTAGAGCGTGGCGAAGCCGGAACGCTTGATGGAACCGAGGTCGCCGCCGGAGCCTTTGACCCAGAGGACCTTCTTCGTCTGGCCGTCGATAGGATCGACCTGGTCCAGCTTGGAACTGGTGTTTCCGCCGCCGAAGTTGGTGATGCGCAGGTCGGAACCGAGCAGGTTGGAGCGATAGCGAAGCAGGTCGGGTCCGTCGAGCTTGGAGGCAACAGCCTCATCCCAGCGGTCTTCAAGAAACTTGAGTTTCGTGTTTGCGGCCATGGCGTGTGTCTCTCAGACTTTCAATCGGTAAATTTTTCCTCGACTATGATTCCACAGGCGCGGGTGAGACGCAAAAGAGCGTGCCGGAGCGCTTTGTCGCGCGATCCCGGAAGCTTCGATCCTGTCGCTGGAACGCGGAGGATACGCCCCCGGGAGGCTTGGACAGCAACATCTATTTCGATGGGGATTGGCTCGCAGTCGTTTCCGCTTTGCAGAGTTCGCCCAGTTCGCTGATAAATCTGTCGATGCTTTCGGAACGCGTCTCCCACGAGCACATGAACCGCGAGGACGAGCCGATGAAGTCGTAAAACCTCCAGCCGCGATCACGCAAGGCTGCGGCGATGCCCACAGGTAGCTCGGCGAAAACAGCATTGGCCTGCGGCGCGCCGTTGATGCGGATCTGCGGAATGCTACTCAGCTTGTCATACAGCAGAGCCGCCATGGCGTTTGCGTGCCGGGCGTTGCGCAGCCATGTGTCGTTTTCCAGGAGTCCGAGCCATGGTGCTGAGATGAAGCGCATCTTGCTGGCGAGCTGCCCTGCCTGCTTGGCGCGGTAAGCGAAATCGGTGGCGAGCGCGCGGTCGAAGAAAAGGATGGCCTCGCCGACCGGCAAGCCATTCTTGGTGCCGCCGAAGCAAAGCACATCGACGCCTGCCCGCCAGGTGACGTCGGCGGGATGGACGCCCATGGCGGCGATGGCATTGGCGAATCGCGCGCCATCCATGTGGAGCCTGAGGCCATGGCGCCGGGCAACGGCGGAGATGCTCTTGACTTGATCGACCGAATAGAGCGTGCCCAACTCTGTGGATTGCGTGACCGTCACAACTTTTGGCTTTGGATAGTGGATGTCCGTGCGCCTGAGCACCAGCGTTTCCACATCCGGCGCCGCCAGCTTTCCGTCTTCTCCACGAGCAATGAGAAGCTTAGATCCGTTGGAGAAGAACTCCGGACCGCCGCACTCGTCGGTCTCCACATGGGCCGCTTCATGACAGATTACGGAGTGATAGCTCTGGCACAGCGCGGCGAGCGCGAGCGAATTGGCCGCGGTGCCATTGAAGACGAAGAAGACTTCACAGTCAGTCTCGAAGAGCACGCGAAACGCATCGGCCGCACGTTGCGTCCATGGATCGTCTCCGTAGGACGGCTCATCGCCGCTTTGGTTCGCGCGGAGAAGATAATCGAGAGCCTCAGGACAGATGCCGGCGTAGTTGTCCGATGCGAATTGCTGCATGACGCGATGATACCGACACACCAGCCGTGCGCGCCCTAAGCGGTGCGATCCGGCAGCTCATTGGGATTTGATTCTCAGCGCGGAATTGGCGCACTCCCGGTGATGGCGAAGTCAATGAACTTCACGCTGTCGCCGCGGTCGCCGGAGGGTTGCGAGCCGCCGAGCGAGAGGCGGTAGCTGCCGGGTGTAACGGCGCGAACACCTTTGTCATCCACCTGTGAGAGCGTGCGCGGATCGAGGTGGAAGACAATATGCTGACTCTGCCCGGGAGCCAGGCGCAACCGCTGAAAGCCGGCGAGCGCGAGGTTTGGCGAGACGTCCGTCTTTGGGGGAGTGAGATACAACTCGGCGACCTCATCGCCGGCTCGTTTGCCGGTGTTCTTCACATCGGCCTCAACGGTGAGTGGCTGGCCGGCGTGCAGGTCTTCGGCGGAGAGTTTGAGATTGGTGTATGAGAACGACGTATAGCTGAGGCCATCGCCAAAGCGATAGAGCGGCGCGCCATCGAAGTAGCGATAGGTGCGGCCCTTCATGGAATAGCTGTCAAAGGGAGGAACCTGATCGATGCTGGAGTAGAAGGTAACCGGCAAACGGCCGCCGGGATTGTTCTTGCCGCTCAGGGTTTCAGCGATTGCAGTGCCGCCGGCCTGCCCGGGATACCAGGCCTCGAGGATGGCGCGAGCATTCTGCTGCTCCCAGTTGACGGCGAGCGCGCTGCCATTGAGCAGCACAACAACAAGAGGCTTGCCGGTTTTTGCGAGCGCCTCGACCAGCTGCTGCTGGACATCCGGAACCGCGAGGTCGGTGCGGTCACCGCCTGCGAAGCCTTTCACGCTGACGGGCATCTCTTCGCCTTCCAGGTGCGAGGTGAGGCCGACAAAGGCGATGACGAGGTCAGCCTTTTGCGCGGTTGCGACCGCTTCCTCCTGCAGCATCTCATGGCGCGGCTTCCACTCCATCAGGATTCCATTGCCGCCAGGTTCCTTCTGGACGAATTCCATGCGGACCTGATGCGGCGTGGTATCGGCAAATGGAAGCTGGAAGTTCAAAACTCCCCGCTGCCCGCGCGGAGCAGCTCCCATTCCGCCGGAAGCAGCCGCTCCATTTGCGGTGACGGGACTAAGCTGCTTGCCGTCGATAAACATGGTGAAGCTGGAGCCGTCGCCAACATGGACCGTGAAAGTCTGCTGCTCGGCGGAGGGCAATGTGATGGTCCCCGTCCAGCGCACGGCGAAGTCAGTTGCCGTGGTTTTTGACGAGAGCGACGGGACAGGATTGGCGTTGGCCCAATCGAAGTCGAGCTGCTTGTCGACGCGGGTGATCTCAGGTTTGCCACTGACGTTCGGCGCGGCAAAGTATTCCGCGGTCAGGCCGTCGACTTTT
>DATNAU010000173.1:0-28398 GCA_035572415.1 Acidobacteriaceae bacterium | reverse complement strand
TTCTCCATCACTACGGAGTTGGCGCTGCCCGTCACGCCGGCAGGCAGCATGCCGATGGCCATCTTGCCCGCGCCCGGCTCCATGTAGCGCAGCAGGCCAAGGCGATCATGCGCGCGAAGCACCTCTTCCTTGGCGAGGTTGCGGTGAAAGTTCAGGCAGGTGAGGTTCAGCTTCTTTGCCTGCGTCACTTCTTTTACGGCCAGCTCGGGCGTGGGCCACATGCCGTTGATGCCCCAGTAGCCCCAGGAGATGGCGGTGTAGATCTTCATGCGCCGTCCATTCAGCCGAAAGAGCGCACTCGTGCCTAGCCCATCGACGCCGAAGCTGCGAAAGCCGAAGGCAATGGTGCGGATGTCGGACACGTCGCCGCTGGTGAATCGGATGCGAAGATCATAGAGTTTCGGCGACTCCAAATCCCATAGCTGCGCGGCTTGAAATGAGAAATCGGTCGTCTGCGTTGTAACGGTCGGTGAAGGATGTGACTGCTCGCGCTCGTACTCAGCTCTAATCGCTGGGTCCGTTGCGATGCCTCTGTCGTCGATGTTGTAGAACGTGCCGTTCTGGGTGAATAGAACCTTGCCTGTCGCCCGATCGACGATCTCAAGTGCCAGTTGCCCGCCGGAGATTGGCCCGAGGCTGTCCAACTGGATGTAAGCCGTTGCTCTGCGCGGTTCTGGCGTATTCAAAACCCAAACATTCTTGATGCGAGCGCCGTTATGTGCGCTGATCGTCATGCCGCGGTCGAGGCCGCCGAAACCGTGGGAGCGGTAGATCTTCACCGCGCCCCATTGTTCGTTCAGGCCATCGACCCAGTCGAACCGCCCGAAGGGATTGGTGATGCGGATGGCCAGCACATTGCGTCCACCGGGCCGCGCCGCGTGGGTCAGCTCTGCCTCGAAGGGCAGCTCCTCCATGATGGAATAGCCGACGAGCTTCTCATTCAGGTAGACCTCGGCCCGCAGATGCGCGCCGCGCACGTGGAGGAAGATGCGCTTGCCCTGCATCGATGCGGGGATGTCGATCTCGCGCCACCACCACGAGACGCCGAAGTAAGCGCCGTTCTGCGGGACGGAATCATCAGAGGAAGGCGTCGGAGGATTTGTCGCGGCATAGCGATACTCCTGCGGCGTATATGGCCTCTCGCCGAACTTGCCCCAGTAGTGCTGTTCGACCGTCGAGGGAAGCACCACGCCCATGCCTTCGTGTTCTGCCTTGCCACCCGCCGCCAGCACAGCCCACCCGCCCGTCGGCGGATTCACCGGCAGCGGCTCGCCTTTGCCTCGCACCACGCCGTCTGCATGCTGCGTGACCTCATCCGGCAGATAGATGACATCCTGTTTCCACTGGGCTTCGCGGTCGACCCACAGACGCCAGCCGGTATCCGGGATCAGCGCGCCGTTCTCCGGCCAGGCCGTCTCATCCTGGCTTGCACCTGCGCCGTTCGCCCTGCTTTGACCTACAACATTCAGTGAGGGCAGCAAACTCGCCGCCGCTGCCGCGCCCGCGCTGGCCTGGACAAACTGTCTGCGATTGATCCGCTTCTTCACGCGGTCAGTGTAGCGTTAACCCGAGTAGCACCACGAGGAGGGAACCTGTGAAGCCTCGACTCTTAACCTGCTCTTGTGTCCTCACCGTGGCGGCGTTCAGCGGTTGCAACTCCGCGCCATCGCGCTCTGCGTCGACGGAGAGTGCGCGAGCGCAATCGTTGCCAGCGCAGCCGGTCGCACAAGATGATGCTCGGCCTCGGCGCCACTCCAACAACTCCACCAGCGCGCGGCCGGGCGAGTTCGCTTTCTATCTGCTCAACCTCTCCTGGTCGCCTGAGTTCTGCTTCCATCATGCCGACAATCCGCAATGCGCCGCGCATCCCGGCTTTGTCGTGCATGGTCTGTGGCCGCAGAACGACGATGGCACCTATCCGGAGCACTGCTCTGACGCGCCCGGCCCGGGAGATGCGAACTCATACGCCGATCTCCAGCCCACAGCGTCCCTTGTAGAACACGAATGGCAGGCTCACGGTACCTGCTCGGGTCTTTCTGCCGAGGCATATTTCGCGCTGACCCGGCGCGCTCGCGCGAAGGTCCGCATCCCCGCCGCATTCTCCGGTTCTACGCAGCCGCGCAGTGAGAAGCCGGAAGCGATTCTCGATCAGTTCACGCAGATCAACGCGGGCTTTCCGCGCGAGAGCTTCGTGCTCTCCTGCGGAAATAACTATCTCACCGCGATTGAGGCCTGCTTCGACAAGAAGCTCAATCCGGTCGCCTGCGAAGGCGTGCGCTCCTGCCGTGCCGATTCCGTCCGCATTACGCCGCGTTGACTATGGCCCGAAGGTTGTCAGCGTCACGCGCAGCACCTGTGGGACCGTCGTGAAGTTCAGGCCGTAGTCGGTCTGATCCCCGTTCCAGATGCGCGCAAACTTCCACTTGCCATCCACGTACGTGCCTTCTTCCACCCGGATAAATTCGCGATGCTTGCCGCTCGCAGCGTCAGTAGGCCGGAAGTCCACGCGTGCCGAGACGCCGGTAACGAGGAACTCATCCGGCCCAAGCTGCGCGACCAGCGCGCGGCCAACGGGCTCCGCATTGCCCGGTGCATTGGCTGCGCGGCCAAACATCCGCAACCCGTAGGAGACAGTCGCTGTCCACGGGCCGAACTCGAGGCTCTGCGAGTGCGCCGCCGGATCTTCTGCCACTGCTTTGAGCTTGCCGTCAAAGTTCAGTTTCGCGATTTCGCGGTCCATTGGGCCAACGATCTCGTTGTTCAGCGCGAAGAGATCGATCAGCTTCTCGTCGACGACCGGCGCACCCAGCGGTGCATTCGCGTAACCGGTGAGGTCCAGCCCAAAGGTCGACCACCCAATCGCGCCATGTCCCAGCGCGGCGAAGAAGTAGCGCGCATAAGGCGGGGCGTTGCCGGACTCCGGGACAAACAGCGCATTGTCCTTGCGCGCATAGGTATCCAGCACCTTCTCGTACTGTGCATACTGGCTCATGTAGATGTCCGGCGCGATACAGGCCAGTGATGGCGCTACCGCCTTCCAGATGTCGAGCACATGATTCGTCATCGCCACCCAGTCGAGGCGGCCGGGCCGCGGGGGTGCCAGCGGATTTTCGAGCGAATGGTTCAGATACACCGGCAGGTTGTACTCCGCCTTGCCGGCCCTTGTCACCTGCTCCACATAACGCGCGATGGACCAGGCCTGGAAGGTGTTCTCCGCTTCCGCGCCGAAGGCCTCGGTCCATGTACCGGGGTGCACGTGCATTGCTGCCGCGAAGTCCGCCGGGATCGGCCCCTCGAAGAGCCTCGTGGCCTCGGGCGCATAGTCGCGCTGGCTGCCATAGGCGTTGATCTCGTTCTCCACCTGGACCATCAGCACCGTATGAAGCCGGTCGGCCGCCTTTAGATGCCGCATCAGCGCGGCGAACGCCGCCTTGTCTTCCTGTAGCGTAGCTTCGCCAAAGGGCGACATCGTGTCTCGAACCTCGCCTTTGGGACCCAGGACCCTTGGATAAACCACCGGATCGCGCTTGATCCACTCGGGTTCATAGTGTCCGGCGCCGTTCTTCCATGTGCCAAACCACAGGAGCACCAGATGGAGCTTGTGTGCGCGTGCACCCGCCAGCAGCGCGTCCACCACGCTGAAGTCGAATTTGCCCTGGGTCGCCTCCATCTGTTCCCAGTAGACCGGCATCTCGACGGTGTTGGCGCGCAACCGCTCGGCCGCCGGCCAGACTTTGGGCAGTTCTGCGGGCCATGCGCTGGAGTTGTTCACCTGCACGCCGAGCATGAGGTAGGGAGCGCCGTCGACCATCAGCGCCCAGCGGCCGTCCTTCTGGACGATCGTTGGCACCTGCGTTGCTCCCGATGAGTGTTGCGCGGCCATGGCGGTGCTCTTCTGGCCAAGTGAAGTATTCGTGGTTGGCAGCAAAAGTGCAGGAAGAGCGACGCATCGCAGAGTGTTCAGAAGATTCAATTCGGTTCCTCCGGGTCGGAAAAATCATAGCAAGACGCAGCTGCGCGAGTTCGTCTGCGCGGTTCTCCGGTATGCTGCGAAGGTCGAGCCTAAGGGGGACTATGCGCCTGGTGGTGGTGATGTGTTGTGCGGTTCTCGCAGGCCTATCCGCCCACACGCAGCAACCTGGCGCCGCATCGCTGGAGGAGCATCTGAAGGAGCTTGCGGCAGCGGCGCAGACGCTGGAGGCGAAACTGCCGGGGTTTGCCTGTCACGAGTCGTTGACGAGTCAGGAAGTTCGCAAGGGCAAAGTGAAGAAGCAGATCAAAGCGGAGGGGAATCTTCGCGTGCTGCCGCAGGGCGACGGCAGGATGGGCGAACAGTTCACGGCCACAGACATCAACGGCAAACCGGCTAAGCCGGGACCACTGCGCGCGCCGCTCTTTGTGCGCGGGGGTTTTCGAGAAGCGCTGATGGTGTTCCGGGCAGCAGACCAGAAATGCTTTGAGTTCCATCTCGATGGCCACCGGATTGCGTTTCAAAGCCGGCCGGAGCCCCTGGCGGGTTGTGCGGATGCATCGGGGATCTCGGGGGTGGCCCAGCTGGACGATACAGGCACGCTTACACGTCTGGATCTGCACAACGATGCTGACGCGACCGAGGCCAGGCATGCGATTCCGCACGCCGTGCTTGACTTGACGCCTGTGGAACTGGGTGGCACGAGATTTCTGTTGAGTACTCATGTTGTTGCGGAGCACCCTGAAGACGGTTCCATCTATCGATGGGAGGCGAGCTACACAGGGTGCCAGCTTTATCAGGCTAGCGTGAAGATCGGCGACGCGACTGTGGTCCCCGAAGACGGCGGGAAGTAGGCATCGCAGCGATTCCGGTGCATGTATCATCGAATGAAGCGATGAAGATTTTGAGCGCAAATCGGATGAATGTCCTCCAGTTGTCGGTGCTTATTCGCAGACACCACTAGCTGCGCTCGTCTTGTGACCCAGGCGCACGCAGTGTGCTGAACTTCGCCAGATCCACCTAAAATTCCGCGGCATCTGCAATCAGGAGAATCCCTATGTTTGACCGCCTCGGTCAACTCGAAGAGCGCTATGAAGAGCTGGGACGCCAGCTCGGCGATCCGGCGCTGCTGAGCGACCAGAAGAAGTTTCAGGCGACGGCCAAGCAGCACCGCGACCTGGAACCGGTGGTCGAAAAGTATCGCGAATACCGCAAGATCATCGATGGCATCGCCGAGTCGAAGGCGATGCTGAATGATTCCGACGCAGGCATCCGCGAGATGGCGCAGGCAGAACTGGCTGAGCTGGAGCCGAAGGTCGCGCCGGTGGAGGAAGAGCTGAAGGTCCTGCTGCTGCCCAAAGACCCCAATGACGAGAAGAACATTGTGCTGGAGCTGCGCGCCGGCACGGGCGGCGACGAAGCCGCGCTGTTCGTCGCGGAGGTCTTCCGCATGTATATGCGCTTTGCCGAAAGCAAACGCTGGCGCGTGGAGGTGCTGTCGGAGACGCCGTCTGGAATCGGCAACGGACTGAAGGACGTGACGGCGATTATTGAGGGCGACAAAGTTTATTCGCAGATGAAGTATGAGAGCGGCGTGCATCGCGTGCAGCGCGTTCCGGCCACAGAGACGCAGGGGCGTGTGCATACATCGGCGATTACCGTTGCGGTGCTGCCGGAGGCCGAAGAGGTGGATATCAAAATCGAGCCGAAAGACCTGCGCATCGATACGTTCTGCTCTTCGGGGCCGGGCGGGCAGAGTGTGAACACGACGTATTCTGCGGTGCGCATCACGCATCTGCCGACGAATACCGTCGTGAGCTGCCAGGACGAGAAGTCGCAGATCAAAAACCGCGAGAAGGCGATGCGCGTGCTGCGCGCGCGGCTGTATGAGGTCGAGGCAGAGCGCATCCACCAGGAGCAGGCGAAGGACCGCAAGCAGCAGATCGGTTCGGGTGATCGCTCGGAGAAGATACGCACCTACAACTTCCCGCAGAACCGCATGACTGACCACAGGATCGGGCTCACCAGCCATCAGCTGGGGACGATCATGGAGGGCGAGTTGCAGCCGACCATCGACGCGCTGATCGCGCACTACACAGCGGAGAAGCTGAAGGCGGACAACGAGGCGGCGGCGTAGGTAAGCCGTTCCCGTTGCAATCCACATTTATCCAGGACATGGAGGAGCTCGAAGCCGAACTGCAAAGCCGCGGCGCCGGATTGCTCAGGAGATATCGCGCCAGCCTTGGGGCAACCGGGATTTTCGCGTCACGGACGGCTCAGGCAATGCGATCAAATTTACCGGGCCGCTCAGCGCGGATTCTGTTGATCTCAGTAAAAATCCGCACAACTGAGAAAGTAGCCGCAGTTGCGGCAGATCAGCTTGCATCGGTGGTCGCTGAGGCGCGAGGAGCAGGTCGGGCAGAAGACCGAGTGGTGCTCGCCGGTATTGATCGGGCAGGCTTGCGCGACGGGCGCGGAATGGTTCGTGGATGGGATCTGAGCGGCCTGCGATTGCATGACCGACAGAGTAGCGCACCGCGCGGTGATTTTCATCCGACATTCGCGTGGTGAAAACGCGGAGGCATCGAATGCGTTACCGTAGTTAAGGACGAACGCCGTTCGAAGTTTTCATTTCAGCCGGCATTTTTTGAGCAAACCCTCGCGAGCGAGCCTTTCTCGCCGCGACGCCATCAGGAGAAGCGATTATGGAACGCACCGCAAGCGCAGTTTGGAAGGGATCACTGAAGGAAGGCAAAGGCACTATCTCCACCCAGAGCGGCACGCTGAAGGACACGCAGTACAGCTTCGCGGCGCGGTTTGCCGAGGGCGTGGGCACAAATCCGGAGGAGCTGATCGCGGCGGCGCACGCCGGCTGCTTTTCAATGGCGTTCAGCGCTGAGCTGGGCAAGGCCGGGTTCACGCCGGACTCTATTGAGACGTCCGCGCGGCTGACGCTGGATATGCACGACAAGCCGACCATCACGAAGATCCACCTCACAACCAAGGCGAAGATTCCCAACATCGACAAGGCAAAGTTCGATGAGATCGCAGCCGGCGCCAAGGCTGGCTGCCCGGTTTCGCGGCTGCTCGCGCCGGCAGCGGAGATCACGCTGGACGCGACGCTGGGATAATCACATTTCGCGAATCAAAATTGAGAACGCCCGCTCCATGCGGGCGTTTTCTTTTCAGTGAGAATGACTATGTCCGTGATGGTGGTGCTCGTGCGCGGCGGCTTCCTCCATCTCTGGAGGTGCAGAACAACCATGGGTGGTTTCGCACCCGCGAATCTCAAACTGAATCGTCGTGTGGGTAATGTGGAATCCGTCACGCATGGCACAGTTGATGGCGTCGAGGATGGACGAGCACTCCGATAGCTGCATCTCCGGGATCAGCACGTGGCTGGCGAGCGCGTGCGAGGACGACCCCAGCGACCATACGTGGAGATCGTGAACGTCGAGCACGCCAGGAACCTGAGCGATCGCGGTGCGGACACGGCTGAGTTTGACATTGCTGGGCGTGCCTTCGAGCAGAATATTGAGTGTCTCGCGGACAATGGAGAGGGAACTCCACATGATCATCAGAGCGATCACCAGCGAAAGAGCGGGATCGAGCCACATGACGTGGAAGTAAAAGATGAAGACGCCACCCACGATGACCGCTGCAGTGGACAGGGTGTCGCCGAGCATGTGCAGGAAGACGGAACGGATGTTGACATCGCCGGAAGACTGCCAGAGCAGCGCGGCGATTAAGCCGTTCATCAGAACGCCGGCCGCGGCGACCAGGATCATGAGTCGCGGCTGGACCGTAACCGGGGCGTAGAGGCGATGGATGGCGGAGATGCCGATCCACCCGGCAAGAATGATCAGTGTGAGCGCGTTGACGAAGGCCGCCAGCACGCCCGCGCGTTGATAGCCGAATGTCTTCTCCGCGGTGGCAGGGCGGCGTTGGAAGTACACGGCAACGAAGGAGAGCGCAATGGCCAGCATGTCTGACGCATTGTGGCCAGCCTCGGAGATCAGGGCCAGGGAATGCGCGCGGATGCCGAAGTAAAGCGTCGCGAGGACGTAGCACAGCGTCGCGGCGAGCGAGAACACCAGCACCCGCTGCATGCGGCCGGAGCTGGAAGCCACCATGTGCATGGTTCGAGTATACGAGGTGCGAGGTCCGGCGAACAGGCTGAGGCAGTCGGCGGCGATATACTGGTGATTGCACATGAAATCGACTGCGAACGAAACTCTCCGCCTCTCGCGAACGACAGAACCGACGGGAACGACCGCGCCGGGCAGTGCGCGTCACGCTGCGCACCCGCTCGATCTGGGCGACGGGCGCCGCATCCGCTCAACGACAGTTCTCAGTGTCCGCCGCGGCGACAGCGTCGTGATGGCTGCTGACGGACAGGTGACGCTGGGCGCGAACGTAATGAAGCACTCGGCGAAGAAGATCCGCCGGCTGTACCAGGACAAGGTGCTGGCTGGCTTTGCGGGCTCTACGGCGGATGCGTTCTCTCTCTTCAGCCGGTTTGAGACCAAGCTGGAGCAGTATGCCGGCAACCTCGGTCGTTCGGCGGTGGAACTGGCCAAAGATTGGCGCACGGACCGTATGCTGCGGCACCTGGAGGCGCTGCTGATCGTCAGCGACCTGACGGCGACCTTTGTGCTCAGCGGCAATGGCGACGTGATCGAGCCGGATGAGGGGATCGTGGCAATCGGCTCAGGAGGCAGTTTTGCACTGGCCGCGGCCCGAGCGCTGATGGAGAACACGGAGCTGAGTGCCCGGGAGATCGCGCAGAAGAGCCTGAAGATCGCAGGCCAAATCTGCATTTACACGAATGACGAGCTGACGGTTGAGGAGTTGAAGAAGGCGTAATCATGGCAATTTATTTACCGGGAACCGCGGAAGATCAGGCGCTGGCGCTGGATGTGATGACTCCGCGTGAAATTGTGGCGGAGCTGGACAAGTATGTCGTGGGGCAGGATGCGGCGAAGCGCGCGGTGGCCATTGCGCTGCGCAACCGCATGCGGCGGCAGAAACTGCCCGCCGAGCTGGCCGAAGACATCATGCCGAAGAACATCATCATGATCGGCCCGACCGGCGTGGGCAAGACCGAGATCGCGCGGCGCCTGGCGAAGCTGACTAACTCGCCATTCCTAAAGGTGGAGGCATCGAAGTTCACCGAGGTCGGCTATGTCGGCCGTGACGTCGAGTCCATGGTGCGCGACCTTGTAGAGATCGCGATCGACATGGTGCGCGAAGAGAAGATGGAAGAGGTGGAAGATAAGGCGGAGCTGAATGCCGAAGAGCGGCTGCTCGACCTGCTGTTGCCGCCTCCTTCGCAGAGCGCGCAGCAGTCAACCCGATCGTCCGGCGCGACCGCCGGACCCGCTGCAGTAGTGATGACTCCGGCGGGTTTCCGCGCCATGCAGGTGATGCAGATACCGGCAGAGACGCAGGGCGGTCCACAGACCATCGATGCCAGCGCCGAGAAACCGGGGGAGCCGAAACCCTCGAACGAAGACCGCGCCGGCTGGGAGAAGAGTCGCGAGAAATTGCGCCAGCAGTTCCGTGAAGGCAAGCTGGACGAGCGCATGGTGGAGCTGGACGTCCGCGACCGCAACCAGGCCAGCTTCGAGTTCATGTCCACGCAGGCGCCGGAGGAGATGGAGTCGAACCTGCGCGAGATGCTGCCCGGCCTGTTCGGCAATCGGACCAAACGGCGCAAGATGAAGGTCGTCGAAGCGTTCGATTACCTGGTGCAGGAGGAGGAGAACCGGCTAATCGATATGGACCAGGTGACACGGCTGGCTGTGGAGCGCGTCGAGGATTCCGGCATGGTCTTCCTCGATGAGATCGACAAGATCGCCGGGCGCGAAGGCGGCCACGGCCCGGACGTTTCGCGCGAAGGAGTGCAGCGCGACATCCTGCCCATCGTGGAAGGCACGACGGTGAACACGAAATATGGCATGGTCTCCACCGATCACATTCTGTTTATCGCGGCTGGGGCATTCCATGTCTCGAAGCCCAGCGATCTGATTCCAGAGTTGCAGGGCCGATTCCCGATCCGCGTCGAGTTGAAGTCGCTCACGGTCGAAGATTTCGTCCGCATTCTCACAGAACCAAAATCGTCGCTGGTGAAGCAATCGACCGCGCTGCTGGAGACCGAAGGCCTGAAGCTGGAATTTACGACTGAGGCGCTGGCAGAGATGGCGCAGTTCGCGTTCCGTGTGAACGAGACAACGGAGAACATCGGCGCGCGGCGGCTGCATACCATTATGGAGCGCGTGCTGGATGAGATCAGCTTCCAGGCGCCGGACCTGTTCAAAGGACCCAGGCCGGATGCGACCGAAGAGGGAGTAGTGGCAAAGATCGTTGCGTCGAGCACCTCGTCCGATTCGCAAAAGACCGCGCCACCATTGCCCGTGATTGAGCGCCGCCGCGACGACGGATCGACCGAGAAAGTAATTGTGGTCGACCCCGAGTACGTCAAACAGCAGGTCGCGACCATCGTGAAGGACCACGACCTCAGCCGCTACATTCTCTAAGTGCTGATGCCGACCTTGTAGCGTTGCCACATTGGCCGGATCGTATGGTGGTCCACGACGGGAGGCGCATCGCATTCCACGGCGATGACGCTCACCAGATCGTCAGGCGCGGCAAGCGGCAGCCCAGTCAGGCGTAAGGCCGTCTCTGTCTGCGTGAAGTCAACCTTCTGCCCAGTCTTCATCAGGCGGGCGGAAAGAGCTTTCGCCTTCAGGCCTCCGACCGCGAGCACTGTCGCGGGCCTGTAGAAGCTCAGCCACTCTGCTGCGGGCGTACCACCGGGCCAGAAGTAGGCGTGGATATAGAGCGTGTTCCCTTTGCGCGTGAAGTTGTCATAGTTGCCCTGGCTGATCGACGCGCCGCCATCCGTTCCATAAATTGCTTCACCATTCCCAGCGAGCCACTCACCGACTCGTTCCAGCGTACGCACCGATTCCTCGGGCACCGTTCCGTCTGCCATGGGGCCGATGTTCAGCAGATAGTTGCCGCCGTTCTGCGCGCACGTCGTCAGATCGTTGACGATGCGCAGCGGCGACTTCCATTCCGTGTCGTGCTTCTGATAGCCCCAGCCCAGGTTCATCGTCTCGCAGGTTTCCCACGCGCGCTGTGCCGGATCGATCTTGTGCTCGGGCGTCGAGAAATCGCCGGGCAGGCCATTGCGGTTGTTGACAACAATGTCCGGTTGCAGCCGGAAAACCATCCGGTTCATCTCTTCTGCGCGCCATTGCTCGGGCGTCAGCGGCCAGTCGACGTCGTACCAGAGAATGTCAATCTTGCCATAGTTGGACATGAGTTCACGGATGAGGCCGTGAGTGTAAGTTACGAATCGTTCGCGGGCGGCCGGATCGGTCGCGCAGATGGCGCCGTCGGGATGGTGCCAATCCATCAGCGAATAATAGAGACCGACGCCCAGGCCTTCCGCACGCGCGGCTTCGACGAACTCGCGGACCAGGTCGCGTCCGGGTCCCTGGCGTGCTGCGTTGTAGTCGGTGAACTTCGTGTCCCACATGCAGAAGCCCTCATGATGTTTGGCCGTCATCACCATATATTTCTGCCCAGCACGTTTCGCAAGCCGTGCCCATTCGCGTGCGGCGTTCGGTTTGGGCTTGAAGTGCTGCGCAAGGATTTCATATTGCGGAATCGGGACCCCTTCCGATTCCATCACCCACTCCTGGTGTCCGACGACCGAATAAAGTCCCCAATGGATGAACATGCCGAACTTCGCCTTGCGCCACCACGCGAGGCGGCGTACGCGATCGGCGATCTGGGCAGGCGTATCGGACGCTCCGTGCGCGCTGGTCTGCGGAGCGCCAGCCTCCTGTGCAAAAGCGACAGGCGCGAGTGCCGTCGCGCCGGCGCCCAACATGAAGTTGCGCCGCGAGAAAGGCGCCAATGTATCGAGAGCCATAAAAACTCCTGTTAGCGCGGATCGTAGCAGAGAAAACCATGGATCACCTACGTCGTCGTCCGCGCCAACTCCGTCGACGGTTGCCTTGACACCGAGCGGGCCACTCCCGATGATTGGCGTGGATGCGCAGAACCAACATATTTCGGATTCGATTCCTTTTTGCTTCTTCGATCGCGGCGGCCTTCTGCTGCAGCGCGTTTTTTGCGGTTGCCCAGGCGAAGCCGCGGGGTGAGTTCATCTTTCAGCCGGGCTCAGCGCCGTTCGCGTCGTGCCATGCGTCGACAATTGTTGCCTTGAAGAACGGCGAATTGCTGGCGGCATGGTTCGGCGGTACAGCAGAAGGCGCACCGGATGTGGCGATATGGGGCTCGCGACGCGTGGATGGAAAATGGAGCGAGCCGGTGGAGTTGGAACGCGAGCCCGGCGTGGCGTCATGGAACCCGGTGCTGTTTCATACACGCGATGGGCGGCTGTGGTTGTACTTCAAAGTCGGGCAGTCGCCGTCGCAGTGGGCGGCCGGACGGATGTATTCGGACGATGAAGGCCGGACGTGGTCGAAGAAGGATATGCTGCCCGCCGGGCTATTGGGACCGATTCGCGCGAAGCCGCTGGTATTGGCGGATGGAGCAGTCGTGGCCGGATCGAGCGTGGAGGCATACAACACGTGGGCGGCGTGGATCGAGCGCAGCACCGACAACGGCGTGACGTGGAAGAAGATCGGACCGATCACCATCTCGCGGGCGGTGGACGATGCGGCATCTCCGGCACCCGATCCGCCGAAAGATGCGCCGGGATGGGCCGCCGATAAGGGGCCGCGCAAGTATGTCGGCATCATTCAGCCATCGGTGGTTTGGCTGGGCGAAAAGCATCTGCGGTTGTATGCGCGGTCGCGAACCATGGCATCGAAGGTTGCGGTCGCGGATTCAATGGACGATGGGCTGACCTGGACACAGGCACACTACATCGATGTGCCGCAGAACAACTCAGGCTTGGATGTCACACGCCTGAAGGACGGCCGCATCATCATGATCTTCAACAACACCACGGTGGGGCGCACGCCGCTTAATCTGGCGATCAGCACCGACGGCGAGCACTTCCGGGTGTTCGCTACGTTGGAGGATACGGTCGGGCAGTATTCCTATCCGGCACTGATCCAGTCGCCGGATGGTTCGCTCGAGATGACGTACACGTGGCAGCGCAAGACGATCAAATATGTGCATTTCCCCTTGAGCGATGTGCCGGCAAAATAGCGCCAGGAAGCGAAATAGCTGCCAGCGAGGAGCAGGTCCAGGTGACCGCGTTTACACGTGGTGCAGCACGTCCCAGCCTAGATAATTGCCCAGTGCTTCGGTAACGGCGGATGCGCAGTGCGCGCTTGTCATTGCTGCGTGGTGCTCGAAGCCATTGCGGCATATGGTGCGCATCAACTCCGGCAAGCGGGGCACACGGACTACGGCCTTGGTGCCGAACGTGTCGAGCGGGTCGTCGGTGAAGCTCGCATCACCGACGTATGCGCGAATACGGCCTTGCAGGTCATCGGTACTGACGCGGCCAAACGTGACGGGACCTGCGGGCGTGCGGCCGGCCAGGGCACCCACCGTATTCGCTTCACCGAGAACAGTCCCAAGAATGGGTGCGGTGCCGATGCGGATGTCAGGAAGAAAATCCTTGGCCCAGTTGCCGCAGTGGAAGAAGACGCATTTGTCGGGATCGTTGCCGTAGTTATTATTCCAGTCGACGAGCGCAGCCGGTCGTCCGCTGGCCAGTTGCAGTGCATACATGCTCACCACCCCTGCGATGTCGACTTCGCAGGCCGAGGGCAGCATCTGCTCGCTCATCATGCTCATAATGGTGCAGACGTTGACCCCATAGTTCTTCTGCATTGAGCTCCAGCACTGGATGGCAGTGGCTGTGAGGCCGAGCGAGGTCATCCATTCGTCGACGACCACGGCGAACTTCGCCATGCGCAACATGCTTTCGTCAGGCGCGGCGGCGGCGTCGGCATAGGCCCGGATCGCTTCGATGCGCTGGTTCACCCGCGCGTCGGATGCGGCAATCTCGGCCGCGCGACCGAACACTTCCGAGAGGTCGAGCGTGTTGACGCTGATGCCGGCGTTCTCCAGGAGCTTTTCGCTGTATCGCGTGGTGTTGAAAGCATTTGGACGTGCGCCCACCGCGCCAATGCGTACCCGGCGCAGACCTTTGACCACGCGGCAGACAGCGAGAAACTCGACAAGCTCGCGGCGGAACGCGTCGGACTTGATGGCAACGGTATGGTCATGGGTGAGCGAGTACTTGATACCGTACTGGCGAAGGTTGTTGCAGACGGAGATCTTGCCGCAGAAGGAATCGCGGCGGCGCTCCAGGCCAAATTGGTCAACGTCGTCAGGGCAGGCCTGCACGAGGACAGGGCAGGTGAGTTCGCTGAGGCGCAAGGCATCGGCCACGCCTTTTTCGTCGCCGAAGTTGGGCAGACAGACAAGCACGCCGTCGATCCGCTGCTTGTTCGCACGCAGCAGTTCGCCGCAAAGCACTGCATGCTGCCACGTCTCCACGGCACCGAGCTTGGTCTGCTCCGGCGAGAGCGCAACTGCATTTACACCCAGCGTTCTGAGCACGTCGAGCAGGTCGCGGCGGCCCTCGGCGACCAGCCCGTCCGGAAAGAAGTCGCGATTTCCAAAGATCACACCCAGCGTCATGCCTTGTTCCGCGCCCATACCCCCTCCTGCCTATTGCCTCTTCTCGAAGTTGATGAATTGTCCCGCATTCAGTCGCGTGACGAGATCGCAGGGAATGATCTGTATCTCTGGCTTGCCGGTAAAGCCGCGCCTGAGAAAAACGTCGGCTTCGTCCACAGCCATGCGCGAAATCAAGACGGCAGGTTGTAGTGAGGTCGCGTCCATCTCACCGGACTTGATCGCGGCAATAGCATCGGGACTTCCGTCGAACCCGACGATTACGATGCCGTGGAGGCCAGCGGACTTGACTGCGGCGACCGCGCCAAGGGCCATCGTATCGTTGCCGGCAATGATTCCGCGAATATCGCTGTGCGCCTGCAGGATGGTTTCGGTCTTGCTGAAGGCTTCGGACTGGCTCCAATTCGCGGACTGCGCGGCGGCGAGGGTGAGCGCGGGGTCCTTGTCGAGCACGGCGTGAAAGCCTGTAGTGCGAACCTGTGCATTGGTATCGCTTTCGCGTCCGATCAGTTCGGCATAGGAGCTTTTGCCGGGATAGGTTGCGTGCATGGCGCGGTCGAACTCGCCGGCAACCAGGCGCGCTCCCTGGTCGTTGTCACTGACAATCTGCGCCTTGGCGATCCCGCGAGCGTTGATCTGGCGGTCCATGAGGAATACTGCGATCCCGGCGCGGCTTGCACGACGCACGGCCGAAATCGACGCATCGGTACCCGCGTTGTCGAGGATCAGCGCTTTTGCATCGCTCGCGATGGCAGCGTCGACGAGGTTGTCCTGCCGGTAAGCGTCGTCCCCATGCACATCGACGCGCGTGCGATAGCCGAGTTGTGCAGCCCGCGCCGCAGCGGCGTCGGCCTCCGCCTTGAAATATGGATTGTCCTCGGCGGGAACGATGATTGCGATCAGCGGACGCGTATCGCGGGCATGGCACCCGCAGATTGCAACCAGCGCAACACAGGCGGTCATACGGAGAAAAGTCATGCAAGGACTCTTGGTGTATCGCCGCGGCTGAGCGGCGCAGCCGTGAGACGCGACTGGATTCGTGCCTGAAACTGATCCACCGTGACAGCGAGCACGATGACGACTCCTTTAATCACCATCTGCCAGAATTCGGACACGCCGACCATGACGAGGCCATCCGCGAGTACGCCGATGACACATGCACCGATCAGGGAGCCGCCCACCGAACCACGACCGCCCATGAGCGACGTTCCGCCAAGAACGACGGCGGCGATTGCATTGAGCTCAAAGCTCTCGCCCGTGGCGGGATGGGCCGACTCAAGCTGCGAGGCGATGATGAGGCCGACAAGTCCTGCGCAGACGGCAGAGAAGCAATACGTCCACACCTTGACGCGATCGATGCGGATACCGGCGAGGCGCGCAGCCCGTTCATTTCCGCCGATAGCGTATACATGGCGTCCGAAGGGAGTGCGCGCCGCGATCAGAACGGTAGCGGCGGTAATAACCAACATCAGCCAGACAGGCAGCGGTACGTGCAGAAAGAAGCTTTGGCCGAGAGCGGTAAAGCCGGTGCTGCCACCCTCGGGCGTCCCGGCGAGGTCAGGAAATGTGCGGCCTTGCGAGAGCAGCAGTGCCGCGCCGCGCGCGATGTAGAGCGTGCCCAATGTGGCGATGAACGGGGCCACACCGAACTGCGTCACCAGCAGCCCGTTGAGGACGCCGACGAGAAGGCTGACGGCCAGCGCGGCGCAGATCGAAACAAATGCTCCGGAGAGATGGCCATGAATGCCCACCGTGAGCATGCCGCCCGCAACCATTCCTGCAAGTCCTGCGATGGAGCCGACCGAAAGATCGATACCGCCGGAGAGGATGACAAACGTCATCCCGACAGCCAGGATCGCGGTGATCGAAACGTGCTTGGCGAGGATGGACAGATTGTTTGCGGTGAGAAAGCTGGGCGAGAGCAGCGCAAAAACGATGATCAATGCGACTAGAACGAGAACGGCGCGGAGCTTGAGTAACAACAAAAGAGTGGAGGCAGATATGCTTCGAGTGTCGTTCATGCTGCGCTCTCCACAGTCGTTCTGGGGCTGGCGGCTGCGAACAAGACTTCATCGGTCGCGTTCGCGGCCGAAAACTCGGCCGTAAAGGCCCCTTGGGTCATCACCAGAATGCGGTCCGCGAGGAGTTGCGCCTCTTCGATCTCTGAGGTAGTAAACAGGATTGCGAGCCCACTCGCGGCGAGTGAGCGAAGCACGCGGTAAATCTCGGCCTTTGCTCCAACATCGACACCTCGCGTGGGTTCGTCCAGCAGGAGAATCTTTGGGTCACGCATCAGGCAACGGGCAAGCAGAGCCTTCTGCTGGTTTCCGCCGCTCAGCGATGTGACAGGAAGTTCAAGATCGCGCGCGGCAATATGGAGCTGCTCTGCAAGCTCGTGAACCCGCGCACTCTCGTCGCGGCGTCGCACGAACCCGGCGCGGGAAAATCCGCTGAGCGATGCGAGCGAGATGTTTTCTCGAATGGAAAGATCGGGCACCAACCCGTCGCGCTGGCGGTCTTCTGGAACAAGGGCTATGCCGGCTTTGAGCGCGTCGCTGACCGAGTGGAGCGCGATGCGCGCGCCGTCGACCCGGACCTCGCCCGGCATCTCTCTTCGCGCGCCGGCGAGCCCTTCGAGGAACTCCGTGCGGCCAGCGCCGAGCAGTCCGTAGATGCCGACGATCTCCCCTTTGCGAACCGCGAGGTTCAGGTCGTCTGAGCCGGATACGGACTCGGTCTTTACGTTTGCTCCGCGGACTTCGAGCAGGGGAATTTCGTTCCCGGAAGACGTGTTGGCGGCCCGAGTCTGATTCGCATCAATCCTGCGGCCGCTCATGCGCTCGACGATCCAGGTCCGGTCCACGTTGTCCCGCGTGCCGTCGCCAACGACGCGGCCATCGCGGAGAACTGTGAAATAGTCGCCGAGAAGAAGAAGTTCGTTGAGACGATGCGAGATGTAGACGATCCCGACGCCACGCGCTTTGAGTGAGGCAATGACATGAAAGAGTGCAGTGGCTTCGGTTGCACTCAGCGCGGAGGTCGGCTCGTCCAGGATCAGCACACGGGCGTTGCCGGCCAGCGCTCGCGCGATCTCAATCACCTGCCGATTGCCAAGCGACAGAGTGCCGGCCAGGGTTCGCATAGGTATAGGCTTGCCGAGTGCAAGCAGCGCTGCAGCGCCACGCGATTCTTCAGCGCGACGATCAACCAGGGCGGAGGAGCGCACCAGTTCGCGGCCGGCAAAGATGTTCTCCGCAATGTCCAGGTTGTCCATAACGGCGAGTTCCTGGTGCACGATCGCGATGCCGGCTGCTGCGGCGTCGCGCGGGGAACGCATATCGAGCCGTCGCCCGCTCATCCAGATATCGCCTGTGTTGGGCAACTCCACACCGGCCAGCAGACGCATCAGTGTTGACTTGCCGGCGCCGTTCTCGCCGATCAGCACGTTCACAGCGCCGGCGCGCACTTGGAAGTCGACGCGATCGAGCGCGAGCGTGGAATCATAGCGCTTGGAAACGCCGCGCGCCTCAAGCACAACGCAGTGCTGCACGGCGTCAGACATGTGGACCCTGCTCTCCGGTGGTGTGCAAAAGCGTACGCGCGACTGCAGACTTCCAGTCTGCATAGAGCCGCTTAGCCTGCGCAGCAGAGATTTGCGGGTGAAATTGCGTTGGCTGGGCACTCAGCTTCTCAAGATCGTTCACGGTGTTCCACCACCCAAGAGCCATCCCGCCAAACCACGCGGCGCCCAGTGCCGAGAGCTCTTCACTGGCGGAGCGGACCACCGGACGTTGCAGAATGTCCGCCTGAAATTGCATCAGACTGGAGTTCCGAGTCGCGCCTCCGTCTGCATGCAGCGCGGAAAGCTTGCAGTCCGCTGCCGCGGACATCGCCTCGAAGACGTCGCATATCTGGAAGGCGATGGAGTCCACAGCAGCATGTGCAAGATGCGCTGCCCGGCTGGTCCGCGCAAGGCCGCAGATGGTGCCGCGCGCCGCACCGTCCCAGTGCGGAGCTCCGAGGCCGCTCATCGCCGGGACAAAGAAGACTCCGCTGCTGTCCGGCACGGATGCTGCAAGAGCGATTGCATCGTCGGCAGGATTGTTCAGGCCAAGGAATTCACCGACCCACGCGACGGCAGAGCCGGCCATCGCAATGTTGCCCTCAAGCGCATATTGCGGAATCCCCTTCAGCGACCAGGCGATTGTGGTCGCGATTTCCCGGCGCGGTGGGCTCAGTGAGGGAATCAGCGTCATAAGCGAAGAGCCGGTACCATAAGTGGCTTTTACGGTCCCCAGTGAGTACGAACCGTGACCGGCCATCGCCGCGTGTGAGTCCCCCATGGCGCTGATGATGGGGACGTCGTCGAGTTCGCGAATTGCAGTGCAGCGACCGAAGCAGCCGCTGGAATCACGAATCTGCGGCAATGCTTCGCGCGGAACAGTAAAGATGGCGAGTAACTCGGGATCCCATTCCCGTGTACGCAGGTTGACAAGTTGGGTGCGCGAGGCATTGCTTGCATCGCACGCGTGGGTTGTGCCGCCGGTGAGTTTCCAGATAAGCCAACTGTCGACGGTGCCGAAACAGACTGCGCCGGCTTCGGCCTTCGCGCGGAGCGAGGGGATGTTGTCGAGGAGCCAGCGTATTTTGCTGGCCGAGAAAAGAGTGTCGATGGGAAGCCCGGTACGGGCAAGCAGTTCGGATTCGAGCCCGTCCAACCGCATTCGGTTACAAACATCCTCGGAGCGTCGGCACTGCCACAGGATTGCGGGCGCAACGGGCCTGCTGGTGGTGCGGTCCCACGCAACCACTGTTTCGCGCTGGTTGGAAATCGCAATACCTTCAATCTTCTCGCCCGGAACCTGCTGCATCGCCTCGCGCGAGGCACGAACCACAGATGCCCAGATTTCTTCCGCATCCTGTTCGACCCAGCTCGGCTGCGGTGTCGCGACGTTCATTCGTACGGAAGCGCGCGCACGCGGTTGACCGGAGCGGTCGACGAGGACAGCTTTGGTGTTCGTCGTGCCCTGGTCGATTGCGAGAATCATTTTGCCCGTGCCTCGGCGAGGAGATCGTTGGCAGCTCTTTCAATTCCGGCCGCAGTCAGGCCGAAATGTTCAAGCAGAAACTCGGCCGAACCGGTAGGAGCGAACACTCCGGGGACCCCAAGGCGCTTGAGGCGCGCAGGATGCTCTTCCGCGAGAAGCTCTGCGACCGCGCCTCCAAGTCCGCCATAGATGGACGCTTCCTCCACCGTAACAATCCCCTTCGTCTCGCGAGCGGCATCCAACACAGCATTGCGATCCAGCGGAGACATGCTGGATGCATTCAGCACACGCGCGGAAACTCCGTGTCGCGCAAGCAGGTCCGCTGCTTCCAGTGCGCGAGTGACGAGGATGCCATTGGCGATGATCGTTACGTCTGTGCCGACGCGCATCTCAGTCCAGTGGCCGGGCTGGAATGCATAGCTCTCGTCAAGCAGAACTGGGACAGGCAGGCGGCTGAGGCGCAGGAATACCGGACCCTCGTGGTCGCGCGCCCAGAGGAGGGCTGCACGCGTTTCCACGGGGTCCGCTGGAACAATCACGGTAAGGTTGGGGATGACGCGTGTCCACGCAAGATCTTCAATGGAGTGATGTGTCGGTCCGAGTTCACCGTAGGCCATGCCGCTCGACATGCCGCAAAGCTTCACGTTGTTCCTGGCATAGCCGAGGTCGACCTTCACCTGCTCCATGGCGCGCGCGGTCAGAAAACAGGATGCGCTGCACACGAAAGGCACCATGCCGCCGTTGGCGAGGCCCGCGCCGACTCCCACCATGTTCTGCTCGGCGATACCGACGTTGACGAACCGTTCGGGAAATTTCGCGCGAAAGCCCTTGAGCTTGGTCGAGTTTACGGAATCGTTGACAACCGCCGCGATGCGCATGTCTTCCGCCGCCATGGACTCAAGCGTAGACGCGAACGCGTCGCGACAATCGAAGAGACCGGCCTTCGTCGAGACTTCCGCGCTCATCGCAGCACCTTTTCTAACTTCTTACAGGCGGCGGCAAGCTGCGCGTCTGAAGGAATACCGTGATGCCACTCCGGCTTGTTCTCCATGAAGGAGACGCCCTTCCCCTTCACGGTATTTGCGATGATGCACGTCGGTTTGCCCGATGCGATCGGTTTTCTGCTGAAAGCGGCATGCAATCCGGCATAGTCGTGGCCGTCTACTTCAGCGACGCTCCATCCAAACGCCGCAAATTTTTCCGGCAGCGGATCCATGCGTATCGTCTTCTCCGTGAAGTCCCCCTGCTGAATGCGGTTCCGGTCGACGATGAGGGTCAGGTTGTCGAGGCCATAGTGCTGCGCCGTCATCGCTGCTTCCCAGTTGCTGCCCTCCTGCAACTCGCCATCGCCCACGAAGACAAAAGTGCGCCACGCGGCCTTCTGCATCTTGGCGGCAAGTGCGCAACCGGTGGCGATGGGCAGCCCGTGGCCGAGAGGGCCGGTGTTTGCCTCTACGCCGGGAACCTTGTTGCGGTCCGGATGCCCGTTCAGCTTCGACAGCGGATCCATGAAGGTGTTGAGCATCGCGTCCGGAATAAAGCCCGCCTGGGCGAGCACGGCATAGAGCGATGCGGAGCAATGGCCCTTGCTGAGAATGAAGCGATCGCGATCGGGCCATCGAGGGTTGCCGGGGTCAACTCGCAGCACAGAGAGGTAAAGGGTGGTCAGAATGTCAGCGCCGGAAAGGTCCCCGCCTGGATGGCCAACCTTCGCGTGATGCACCATCTCCAGGGAGCGGATGCGCACGTGGGCGGCGGCGCGGCGAAGGCGATCCATGGGCAGGCTTGCGGGAGATTCAGTTTTGGTCGAGGAGGCTTCCAAGCTGGCCCTCAAAGCAGGTAAAAAAAATTCGCTGTTGCAGCTTTATTTGCGAACGGAGAGATCGTATCAGGAATCGCATGGTGCGGGAATCACTGCATCACCATGGTTTGGATCGTGCCACGGCAATGCCGCGGACCTCATCAGGATATTTCCGTGAGACCGCGCAATAGAAGTGGTAGAGCGCGCCATCGTGCCAGATCACCGAGGGCTTGTGGGCATGTGTTTCGTCAATCGATCCAGGCGGCCCGGCGTCAACCAGCACTTCGGGGACTTTCGTGAAATGCAGCGGACCATCGCCCAGTGCGAGCAGGTCGCAGGCGTGGCCGGGGCGCTGATAGCCCAGTCCGTAGTAGAACATCGCGTACTGGCCGCCGTTTTTCACGACATAGGGATTGGAAGCAAAACGACTGTCGCGTGCATCCGGAGTGGGCGGCTGCCGATCATGCAGCGGATTGGTCGCGGGCCAGGTCGCCGATCCGCGCGCGCCGTTCCGCAGGATGGGATTGCCCGCGTAACGAGTCCAGTGCTTGAGATCGGTGCTGGTAGCCACGCCTGTCTGCTCATGCCACCCGGCGCCTTCGGACTTTGGCAGGGAATCCGTCTTGGCGTTGTAGTAGAGATAGTAAGTCCCACGGTCCAGCAGCAGGTCTGGCCGGTAAAGTCCTCCGCGTTCCCATGGCGCGCCATCGGCGGGGAAGAGAATTGGCTCACTGAGTGACCAGTGCAGCAGATCGTGCGAGCGCGCCAGGCCGATCACCGCCGCGCCCTCCTCATATCCTGCGCTGGGATACGCATTCCATGCGGCGAGATGCTGGCCTCCCACTTTAAGTGCCTCACCGCTGCCACGCAGATTTTTGTCACGCAGGATGCAGCTCATCGCGAGATTGAATTTGGTGTACTGCGAATTGGGATCGCGTGGACCGACGAGGGCCTCCCGTTTCCAGTGCACGAGATCGGCCGAACTGGCCAGCCCAGTCTGGTAGCCTGTGCCGTCGAAGCCAATGTAGAGCATGTAGAAGCGGCCGTTCGCACGAAAGACGATGGGGTCATCGACGGAGAGCGCATCAAAATCAGCTTTATTGCCCGTGCCGCGTAGAAGGAGCTGCGGATATTTGTACGGCGTGCGGTAAGGCGCAATGGGATCAGCGGATTTTGTGGGGCCTGCGAAAAGATACGGCATGGCGGCGCTACAGGCGGAGGCCGCAACGCCGTATTGCAGAAAATTTCTTCGGGTGATGCTCATTGTCGCCTCATTTCAGATCACTTCGATGGCGGTGGAGGCAGTTCGCCAATGCCATTTGGGAGCTCGTCCGAAACTAGGACAGCCACACCTTGCGGCGGAAGGCTGACCTCAGTCGTTGAGGGTTCAGTGGGTTGGAGTCGATGGGTCGCTGATTCGGGCAGCAGGTCGCGCCAGCCGTGATACAGGTGAACCTTTGCAGGTGAATTGCCGTGATTGATCACGATGAGGACTGGATGAGGCCAGGTCCCACGGACGCATGTCTCGATGTTCGCCGGCGGCTCTGCTGAATAAAAAGAGCTGCGCGCCAGTAGCGTGGCCATCGCGATTGGATCGGGCAGAGTTCCCAAATATGCGATCATCCCTTTCCCGAGAGAACGCTCGATCATGGCTGGCTGATCGGCAAGCCATCCTGCGTCTTTCCCATATCGGAGCACCACGTGCGTCTCCGATGAGTCGACTTTTAGCCGCTCGCCCCAGATATCCGCCTTGGAAGCTCGGTCGATTGGCAGGCCGTACGACGATGGCGTTTCTTCGCTGTGAATTCCAACCGGCGCATCGAGCGCGTAATACTGTTCCACCCGGCCGCCAAGCGCATCCACCAGCGGGCCGGGCTGGCGCTGCGGGTTCACGGAGTTGTAGTCGTCCTTCATGCCGGAGCGCGGGCCGAGCAGCAGATGACCGCCTTGCTTCACGTAGGCGACAAGCTTCGCCGCAAGCGTCTCGTCGATGACGTTGAGCGAGGGAGCCACGAGCAGCTTGTATTGTTCGAGCGGCGCGGTATTGGGATCGACGATGTCTATAGGCTGAGTCGCAGCCAGCGGTTTGTAAAAACGAAGCAGCACTTGCTGCTGGTCATACTCGCGTGTGTGCGGCTGGAAGTCGATCGCCCAGCGCGAGTCATAGTCGTAGAGCAGCGCGATCTCGGCGTGTGGCGACGTGCCCGCGAGCGCGGCCCGCGTCAGGTCCAAATCGCGGCCGAGCTCCGCGATCTCCGCATAGATGGGTAGCGGCTTGCCGTCCGGACCGGTGATCGCACCGTGATATTGTTCCTGGCCGTTGAGCGCGTCGCGCCATTGCCAGTAGAGAATCGCGTCAGCGCCATGGCCGATGTCCTGCCACGCCAGCGCGCGCGTCTCGCCCGGCCAAAGCGAGTTGTTCACCGGCGCCCAGTTCACGCTGCCCGGCTCGGTCTCCATCACCCAGAAGTTTTGCCGCTTCCACCCGCGCACGAAATCGTCGAGCATCGCATTTTTCGCAGCGTCGAGGTGCCCCTGACCGACGTAGTCGTCCCACGAAGCGAGATCGAGATCGGCCGTAATCGCGTAATGGTCCCAGTTGTCCGACCAGGCAAGACCGCCGATGTTGGTGGTAATGAACTGCGATGGCGCAATCGTCCTGCGGAGCACGTCCAGCTGTACTTTCTGAAAACTGCGCCACGTAGCCGTCACGAAATGTTTGTGTTCGAGAAGCAGTCCCGGATTTCCGCCAGTGTTTTGCATGGGAATCTGCGACCACGCGCTGTACGTCTGCGACCAATATGCGGTCGCCCAGTGGGCGTTCAGGTTGTCGAGGGTCTTGTACTTTGCGCGCAGGAACTGCTGGAACTCTGCCTTCGTAGCTGTGTCGAAGGATTCATCCGTATATTCGTTGCCGATCTGCCAGCCGATCACGTTAGGATCATGGCCGAATCGTTGCGCGAGTTGCGCGACAATCTCTGCGCAGAACTGCCGGTAGCGCGGGCTGGCGTAATTGAACTGCCGTCGCCCGCCGTGTTCCGCTCGCCGTCCGTTCTCGTCGACGCGCAGTGTATCGGGATACTTACTCGTCAACCATGCCGGTGGCGCGTCTGTCGGCGTTCCAATTACTACCGCGATGTGGTGCTTCCCCGCGAGCGCAATCGCCCGTGCCATCCAGTCCAGCTCGTAGTGTCCCTCGGACGGCTCGAGTGACGACCAGGCGAACTCACCGATGCGCACCACGTTGAAGTGCGCGTCCTGCATCAGCTGCAGGTCCTGCTCCCACATCCGCTCAGGCCACTGCTCCGGATACCAGGCCGCGCCCAGGCGGATGGTCTGCTGCGTTGCCGCCGTAGCCGCAGTCAGCTTGGGGACAGGCGCAGCTTCACAAGCCAGCGCAGATAAGGCAACGCCAAGTAGAACGATGTGTCGAAATCGGCGATAAGGCAAGTGCACTCTCTCCGCGAAGCCAAGCATAGCAACGTTCCGCCAAAGCCGGCAGAATCGTTGCGCCCATTCCGCAATGCGGTTTCTTTTGCCGCTGAGCGCGCGCTCTGGTCACCGTTGTACTCTCTATGCGCCACTTGGTTTACTTCATCGCAAGTACCGGGTAGAAGAAATGGTGATTGCAGAAGGGAGATGCGGCATTGAAGAAGCGGCACGGTGTCCTCGGCCTGCTGTGTGCCGTCTCGGCCATCACATTTCTCGATCGCCTGGCGTTACCCATCGCCGAACCCGGGATACGCGGCGAGCTGCACCTCACACCCGATCAGTGGGGATGGGTTCTTAGCGCGTATGTACTCGCTAATGCGCTGTTTGAGATTCCCTCCGGCGCGTTGGGAGATCGCAACGGTCAGCGACGTGAGCTGACGCGCATCGTTGCATGGTGGTCGGCATTCACCGCACTTACCTCATGGTGCCGGTCGCTCTGGCAGATGGCAGCTGCGCGCTTCTGTTTCGGCATCGGCGCGGCGGGGGCGTATCCCAATGCGGCGGGAGCGATCGCGAGATGGTTCCCAAAGCGGGAGCACGCGCGCGCCCAGGGATTCGTGTGGGGCGCAAGCCGCCTTGGCGGAGCGCTCGCGTTCCCCTTGCTCGCGCCCATCGCGGCGCATTTCGGCTGGAGCGCGATCTTCTGGTTGCTCGGTGCGCTTGGTGTGGTGTGGGCGGCCTTCTGGTGGTCATGGTTTCGAGACGATCCGCACACGATGCACGCCCTCTCTGCCGATGAACTCGCCGCGATTCGTGGCGATTCACCCAACGGCAGCGGCACACGCCGATCCGTGCCCTGGCGCAAGCTCTTCGCCCTGCCGCATCTTTGGCTTATCGTTGCGGCGTATTTCTGCTACGGCTGGGGGAGCTGGTTTTACTTTGGATGGTTCGCGACATGGATGGTGCGCGGCGCCGGTTTCACGGTCGCGCAGATGAGTGTGTTCGCCTCATTCCCGTTTGTGATGGGGTTGATCGGCAATCTAGCCGGTGGCGAGATCAGCGAGCGGCTGGCCGGGCGCTACGGGCCCCGTTCGGCATATCGCTGGACGACGGCAAGCTGTCTCTGCCTCGGCAGCGCGCTGATGTTAGCCATGAGTTTTGTGCGCGGACACGCCGCCGTCGTGGCACTGGCCGCGCTCGGCTTTGGCATCATGGACCTGATGCTGCCTTCCGCCTGGGCCATGTGCATGAGTCTCGGAGGAGACTTCAGCGGCGCGGCCACCGGAGCCATGAATACCGCCGGCAATCTCGGCGGATGGTTCTGCACCGTGGTTTTCGGCTATGTCGTGACGGCAACAGGAAATTACAACCTGCCCCTGCGTGCGGTTGCGGCCATGGTGCTAATCGCGGCAGTGCTGTTTGCGCGGGTGGATTGCACGCGTGGCATGGCGGATCGGAAGACCTCATGGTCATCGAATGCTGGCGCGCATACGTAAATCAGCGGTAGGTGAAAGTGTGGTGCGCCGCGCCGTGGAGTTCGATGACATAACCAGTCGCGTTGGGATCGCGCGACACGGCGGCGCCATCCATAAATAGGGAACGATTCGCCGGATCATTGGGGAGCTCGACGATGGCCGACTCGACACCGGCAGGCAGATCGAGCGTCACGCCTTTCGTCCCGTCGATCGAGACAGTAATTGCACCGTGCGGTGTGGGTACCGAGCCGCGCGCCCAGTCCAGCCCCGCAAGATCAGGTGCGATGGTTACGGTGCGATAGCCGTCCTGCGCCCAATGCACACCGAGGATATTCTCCTGTAGCCATGCGGTCGGCCCGCTGGACCAGCCATGCGCCAGCGAGACGAAATAGCCACTGGTGCCATCCGCCTGAAGCGAGAGATGCGGGTTCGTCTTCGGCCAGCGAAGGTCGTAAGACTCCCAGAAGCTTGTCGCGCCTTCCGCGAGCATTCCGCCCCAATAGGTCCGCATCCATTGCAGCGCCTCCCGGTCGTGTCCCATACGCGCCATCGCGTCGAGCAGATATTCATTGAAGAATGGGCTGATCACCTGATCCGCAGGCGCGTCCTGCTTCACATGCGAGAACACCTCGGACCAGTAAGCAGGACCGGGATCCGTTTCACCGGCATCCAGCAAAGCCAGGGCATTGATCTGCCAGCTGTGTCCGAACGTGCCATCAGGAAGCCGGTATTTGTTCCGAATTGCGGACCGAAGCGCCGCGCTACGCGCCGCGTATATGTTCTGGTTGGAACTGTCACCCGCGACTTGCAACAACCGCGCCGCCTCGCCGTAGGCGGCTGCGAACTGCAGGTTCGTGCCCAGGACAGCATCCGGAGTGTAGCCATAGAGGCCAGGCGCCCAATCGATGAAGAGCCATTGGTGTTTGCGGTTGGAAAACAGACCGTTGGCATCCATGCTTGCGTCGACAGTCGCCAGGATGCGCAGCAGCGTGTTACGTTGCGCGACGACGAAGTCCCGATCACCGGTACGGGAGTAGATGTCCCAGAGCGTCGTGATCCATGCAGCAGAATAGTTGGGAATGCCGTTGACGTGCGCTCCCGGCGCCGGCGCCAGCGTGCGCAATGTGGATTCGGTCAGCGACGGATCGCCGAAAGCATCCGCGATTACGCGCGACTCTACCTCGAGGTCACCGGCCCAGCGGCCGCGATCGCGCTTCACCGCGTCCCAGACGCCATCCTGCATGCAGAGGTGGGTCGTGTATGCGCCCGTCTCCCAGATGCGGTTCAGCAGCGGATCCGACGACTCAAACGAGCCCCGATACGTCACCGGAGCATAGATGCCCTCAGCGCGAATGCTCCGGAACGTTTCTGTCGGCGCGCCGCGGAGGAAGCGGATGAGCACATAACGGAAACCAGATTTCGGCCCGCGCGCGGTGCCATGCGCCGCCACCTCCAGAAGATTCGTCCCAAGATAATTGCCGCCCTGCTGCGATGGCGTAAGGCCCGTAGCCAGCGCTTCAAGTTCCGATTCGCCATAGGCAATCGAGAGTGTCGCGTCCTGCGCCGACGCCGATTCCACATAGAGCCGCCCGGAGATCTCGCGTCCGAAATCCAGCAGCAGAGAGGGCGCTTCAGCATCCGTGGCGGATCGGGATTCATTGATCGTAAATAGGGCCGTTGCCTTCGGCGATGTCAGGGAATCGAGGTTGGAAAATGACCCGGATCCTGCGTACACATGGGTTGCGGCAACAGGTGGCAGAGCAATCGTCCGCAGGTTCGGCGACATGCCCAGGTAGCCGGGCCACCCATACATGCCCGCATCCACCGACCACTGGAAGAAATCCGCATTGGACTCGATGGCGCCGAGTGATTCCACCTTCGGCCATGCGGCATCATCGAACGACGGTGCTGACCATCCGCCGGGCGCCGGGGCATCGGGTGCCGCAAGTGCAACGGACCGCCAGTCAGCGTTCGAGATCAACAGCGCAGGCGACTCCGCCCCAAATCGCGCGGCCACCACCTTCACCGCCA
>DATNAU010000172.1:0-57521 GCA_035572415.1 Acidobacteriaceae bacterium | reverse complement strand
GAAGTCGGTGACGAGGTCGAACCAGTTCGGCGGGAGTTTTGGCGGTCCCATTGTGTTTCCGCACCTGTACGACGGGCATGACAGGCTGTTCATCTTCGGCGCTTTTGAGGAGCTTCTGAACAATTCACCGGGTCCGAACTTCACGTCGGTGCCTACTGATGCGGAGCGGGCGGGCGATTTTTCCGCGCTGCTCAGCCAGGGCAGCGCCTACACGATCTATGACCCGTACACCGCGCAGACCGTTGGAGGGAAGGTCACCCGTACGCCGATTTCATACAACGGTAAGGCGAACGTGATTCCGCCGTCGTACCTGAATCCGGTGGGACAAGCCCTTTTGGCTTTCTATCCAAAGCCGAATACGGCGGGCAAGCCTGACGGCGAGCAGAACTACTACTACACAGGCAACAATACAGATCGGTTCGACAGTGAGTTCGCACGCATCGATGTAAACATCAGCGTCAAAAACAAGCTCTTTTATACCTTCCGGCACAACGATCGGTACCACGCCTCGGGAAACCTCTTCGGCAACCCGGCGACGGGAAGTTACCTGATCCAGCCGAACTGGGGCTCGACAGTGGACGATACGCACATGTTCAGCGATCGGACGGTATGGGACAATCGGGCGAACTGGACCCGCAACATTACGTCGCGTCCATTGGCAACGGGCGTTCCGTTGACGACTCTGGGCTTTCCGTCGTCGCTGCTTGCAGCCTCACGGCGTCCTGCGTTTCCTGTGGTTACGATGGGCGGCGCCGCGGCTGGTTTCGGTTCCGGCGGCGGCCAGTATGAGCCGTTCGATGCCTTCCAGATCTTCTCCATGGTGAGCCACATCCTCGGCAAGCACAGCATTGAGGCGGGTTTCGATGGAAGGCTGGAGAAGACGTGGGCCTTCAGCTTTGGGAACGCCTCAGGCTCGTACGCCTTCGGCGGAAGCGGATTCACGGTTGGGCCGCTGACGAATGCGTCGGCTGCTCCGATCGGCAACGATTTCGCGGCGCTGGAGATGGGGCTGCCGACCAGCGGCCTCTTCGATCTGAACCAGAACATCACGGCCAGCGCAAAATACTATGCGCTCTTTCTACAGGACAATTACCGCATCCTGCCGAGCCTGACGCTCAATCTTGGGCTGCGCTACGAGCACGATTTCCCGACGGTGGAGAGCCTGAACCGGGGCATCAACGGATTTGCCTATACGACTACCAGTCCAATCAATGCGGCGGCGGAAGCAAACTGGGCAGCGCACCCGGTCGCCGGGGTCAACTTCCCAACGACGCTGACCGGCGGCCTGATCTACGCAACGCCGAGCAGTCGTGCTCTTTACAGCACGAAGAACGATAACTTCAGCCCACGGATCGGGTTTGCGTGGACGCCGATTTCGAATACCTCGATCCGTGGCGGTTTTGGCCTCTTTAACGACAATGTCGGGCGACAGAATCCGAGCGCGCCCGGTTATAACCAGCAGACCGCGATGGTGACGACGACGAATGGCGGTCTTACGCCAGCCACTACCCTGTCGAATCCGTTTCCAAGCGGATTGCTGCAGCCGGTTGGCAACGCAAACGGATTGTCGACGTCACTAGGCCAGTCGATCAGCTTCTTCCCAGTTCAGGTGCGAAACGACTACGCCGTACGCTGGGACTTGGATATTCAGCGAAACCTTCCGGGCAACATCCTGTTTGAGGTTGGATATGTGGGCGCGCATCTCGCGCGCTTGCCCGTGAGCAAGAGTCTGAGCTATGTGCCGGCGAGTTATCTGCCGGTGGACCAGACATGGGACACTGCGATGACGAACGCGAACACCTATTTCAACCAGAAAGTATCGAATCCGTTTGTGAACCTGCTGCCGGGCACCACGATCAACACGGCCACGGTTCCGATTGCGCAGCTGTTGACACAGTACCCGCAATACACGGGCGTGACTTTGTCGAACGACCCGATCGGTAGCTCCGCGTACAACATGCTGGAGATGCGGGTCGAGAAGCGATTTTCGCATGGCGTGCGCTTCATGGCGAACTATTCGCTCTCCAAGAAGATTGACCGCACGAGCTACCTGAATCCACAGGACGCGAACCTGGAGAAGCGCATCAGCGCGGACGACCGGCCGCACCATCTGGTGATTACCGGAACGTATGAGTTGCCGTTTGGCTACAAACGGCAGTTCAATTTGAGCTTTGCGCCTGCAAACTACCTGATAAGCGGCTGGAGCTTTACGGAGGTTTACACGCTCCAGCCGGATGGGCCGCCACTTACGTGGGGCGATGTTATCTACAATGGCGGAGCACTGAATAGCCTGAAGGTCGATCCGGGTAACGTGACGGCAGCGTTCGATGTCACGCAGTTCGACAGAACACATACGTTGATTACAGCGAATCACATTCGCACGTTGCCAACGATGGTCACGCACGCGCGGGCGGACGGCATCAACAGCCTGGACCTGTCGCTGTCGAAGGCGAACCAACTGACGGAGAAGTTGTCGATGCAGTTCCGCTGCGACTTCTTCAACTCGCTGAACCATCCGCAGTTTGCGGCGCCGAATCTGACGCCGACGAGCTCGGCGTTCGGTACGATCAGCTCGCAGGCGAACCTGCCGCGACAGATTCAGCTGAGCGTGAAGTTCAGGTTCTAAACAAGGATGCGGTAACGCGGAGCGCTGGGCGAGATGCCCGGCGTTCGGCGTTTAAGGCCTGAAACGGGCATGCCTGTTGGCCTTCCCGGAGTGACACGGAGGTGGAATTCACTGCGACGTGCGGGCCATGGGAGTCTGGAGACGGCTGGGGCGGCGAGTCTGCGTCCGGCCGTTGGAGGGCATCATCGCGGTTCGACTCGAACTTGGGCACCTGCTGGTCCGCGCGAAGCTGATCACGGTGGAGCAGATGAACGAGGCGCTGGCGCGGCAGTCAGCGCTGGGTGGGCGCTTTGGCGAGCACGTGGTCGCGCTCGGGTTTATGACCGAAGCCGCGCTGAACGCCTTCATCCACAAGACGCCGGTCGAGCCGCCGACCATAGAGGCGACAGGCATCGATGAGACGGAGCTGCTGAGCCTGCTGATGAAGCTGATCTACACGTGGCGTCTGCAGTCGAACCGCGAGTTTGCCGACGCGATCAAGCTGCCGTCGCATCTGGTGGTGAAGCTGATCCGGATTGCGACGGAGCGGAAGCTGCTGTACGCGAAGGGTGTCCGCGCCGACAACATGGCGGCGATGAACTATGCGCTGACCGATGAGGGCACGCGCTGGGCAGTGGAGGCGCTGGAGCGCTCGCAATACACAGGGCCGGCGCCGGTGACGCTGGAGCAGTACATCGACCGCGTGAACCTGCAGAAGATTACGAACGAGGTGGTGACTTTCCAGCGCGTGCGCAACAGCGTCAGCGACCTGGCGATGGAAGACGAGATGATCGTGCAGTCCGGCCCGGCGCTGAACTCGGGCCGCGCAATTCTGCTGTATGGGCCTCCCGGCAATGGCAAGACGACGTTCGCGCTGCGTCTGGCGAACGTGTTCACGGATATGATCTACATTCCGTACGCGGTGACGGTGGAGGGAATGATTATCCGCGTGTTCGATCCCAGCATCCATGTGCCGATCAAGGCGGAAGAGCATGGGCCGTCAATCCTGCGCTCGGATGCGGTGGACGCGCGCTGGGTAGCGTGCAAGCGGCCGTTTGTGGTGGCCGGCGGCGAACTGACGCTGGACATGCTGGACCTGCGCTACGACGCGACGTCACGGTACTATGAGGCTCCGCTGCACATGAAGGCGCTGGGCGGATGCTTTGTGATCGACGACTTCGGGCGGCAACTGGTGACGCCGACGGTGCTGCTGAATCGATGGATCGTGCCGCTGGAGAGTCGCATCGACTACCTGAAGCTCCATACCGGCAAAAGCTTTCTGATTCCGTTCGATGAGCTGGTGATCTTCTCGACGAACCTGGAGCCGGAGGACCTGATGGACCCGGCCTTCCTGCGCCGGCTGCCGTACAAGATTGAGATCGGGTCGCCGTCGGTGGACCTGTTCCGCAGCATTGTGCAGAAGGAATGCAGCGCGCGCGGCATGCCGTTCGATGATGCGATCTTCGACCACATGGTGTACAAGATCCAGATCGAGAAGCAGCTTGACCTTGCGTGCTTCCAGCCGAAGTTCCTGCTGGAGCAGGTGCAGGCTTCATGCAAATTTATGGAGGAGCCGCCGTCGTTGAACCGGAGATTCCTGGATTACGCGATCGACAACCTGCGGGTGAAGAGCAGCGTACAGAAGTCAGCGGAGGCTGCTGGGATGAGTTTGGAAGAGCGGCTGGCGGGCGGCTCGCGGAAGTAGTTGGGTTACTCCAACTAACGCTTGGCCCAGGCAATTTCTACGCCACCGAGGATGGTGCGGCCCTGCATGGGGATGCCGGGGAGTTCGGTGTAGCCTGTGTTGGCGAGGTTGAGCAGGCGGAGATACGGGCGGATGGCTCCGGTGGAGCGGGCGAGGTTCACATCCCAGAGCGGGTAGGCGGTGCGTTTGGTTTTTTGCACGACGTTGACCTGCATGCGCAGGGTGAGTTGTTTTCCTGCTGAGCCGAACACTGGGAGCTGGTCGGCGGTCCAGGCGAAGATAGCGTTCTGCGCCGCGTAGTTGAAGGCGTATTCGGAGATAAATTCCGGAGGCAGGTTGGCGGAGTGGGCGGCGGTGTACGCGAGCGAGAGCTGCTGGTGGTCGCTGAGGCGGATGCGGGCCGAGACTTCGGCGCCCGAGAGATCGAGCATGGGGATGTTGACGGCCTGCCACTTGTCTGTCGATACGCGCTTGACGTAGTCGATGGCGTTGGTCTGGTTGAGGCGGAAGCCTGCGGCGGAAAGGGTGAGGCGGCCGCCTGAGGGCGAGTAGTCGATGCCGCCCTCGTAGCTCCAGCTGGATTCGGGCTTCAGAAGAGGATTGCCGTTGGTGGCGGGATCGGCGTAGTAGAGATCCACGTAGGTAGGCTGGCGGAAGCCGTGGCTGGCGGCGGCGCGCAGGCGGAGCGACGAGGTGAGTGTGACCGCGCCGGCGACGTTGGGCGAGAATACCGAACCGTGGCTGGAAAGAACTTCTTCGCGCGCGCCCAGCGAGAGCGAAGCGCGGCCGAGCGAGCGCAGGCTGAGATTCGCATAGCCGGCGCCCTGGTTTCGTGCGTGGACGCCGAGCGCGGAGCTGAGGACCTCCGCACCCGAGTTGTCCTGGGAAAAGTTGAAGCTATGGATCGTGTCGCCGGCTTCTTCGAGGCCGTAGGAGAGGGTGGCGTTGCGGCCGAGCGGATCGGCGCGGCGGATGGCGGCTTCGTAGCCGGTGGTGGTGTGATTGTTCTCGTAAATCTGCGGTGCCCCAAGGATGAGGACGAACTCGTCGGTGTGCTTGAGGTAGCCGAAGGTGGCGGCGGTGCGAGGGCCCAGTTGCTGCTGGATGCTTGCGAGCCAGGCCTTGGTGCGCTCCCATTCAGGGTAGTTGCCGTAAAAGTTGTTGGCGCCGTAGGGGCGGTCGCTGGCGGCGAGAAGAATGTCGGTGGTGCCCGGCGCGGTGTGCAGCCAGGTTTCGGATGAGGCGGCGTTGGAGGAGTAGTTGCGGTCGAAGGCGAAGCCGTCAGAGGTGTCGCGCGAGGCGGTGAGCTGTTCGGCGAAGGATTTGGTGGCGATCGATGCGCGAATGTGATTTTCGAGCGAGCCGTAGCTGCCGCCGCCAGTGCGGGCGGTCAGCGCGAATGCGGGCGCGGAGTTGGTTCCATGTGCCGGCTCGGAGGTGACGAGGTTGACCGCACCGCCGATGGCGTCCGAGCCATAGAAGGTCGAGCCCGAGCCGTGGAGAATGTCGAGCGAGGTGATCGCATCGAGCGGGACGGGGATGTCGAGATTCAGGTGGCCGGTTTCGGGATCATTGACGCGCAGGCCGTTGACGAGGACAAGCGACTGCTCAAACGTAGTGCCGCGGATGGCAAGGTCAGCCTGCACGCCTTGTCCGGCGCGCGCCTGGATGTTGACCGAGGGATCGGTGCGGAGCAGATCGACGGGTGTGTCGAAGGCGCCTGCGGGCTGCTCGGCGGGGGAGATGGTGAGGACGCTGCGGTCGCTCTCGGCAAGCGGCAGCGGCTCCACCGTGGTAGTGACAGTGATGGAGTCGGTTGGCGCGGCCAGGCCAGGCGCTGTGGATGGGGGGGCCGGGGCTTGCTGCGAAAAGATCGGGGCGCACAGGAGAAGCAGGGAAGCGGGTGCGAATCGTGTCAGGTGCATGGATGGATTCGATGGTGCATCGAAAGGCTGGAATGAGCAAGGCAAGTTCAGTCTTGAACTTAATTGTTGAATTATCTAACTATATAAACTGGAAACCATGCGCATCGATGCCTTTCTGCGGGAGAGTCCCATGTTCGCCGTCAACCGGGCGGCACGAAAATTCAACTCATTTGTAGACACCGCGCTGGCGTCGGACCGGCTGAGTTTTCTGGAGGGCCTGGTGCTGGTGGCCATCCTGTTCGAGGCGCCGCGGCAGATCAAGCCCTCGCAACTGGCGGATACATTCGCGACCACGCGGGCGAACATCAGCCACAGCCTGTCGTCGCTGGAGGCGAAGGGGCTCCTGCAGCGGAAGATCGATCCGGAGGATGCGCGGGCTTATTTGCTGACGCTGAAGCCCGCGGGCAGGCGGTGCGCAATGCGCGTGATTCGCGCGCATGACCGGATGCAGCAGGCGTTTGAGAAGGAAGTGGGCAAGGCCGAACTCGCCGAGACGCTCAAGGTGGTTCGGAAGCTGGAGAGGCTCGCTGAGTCATAGCGCGTTGAGCTGGCGGATGCGCCCCTCAACGACTCGGGTGAAGCCTTGGACCTGATTCGGCGAATAGCCGCCGGCGCGGAAGGCATCTTCAATCTGCTGGTGGCTGAGCTGCACGAGCAGCGAGCCGATCCACCGCGCGTCCTGGCGCGGGATGTGGCGGCCGATCCAGAGCATGTTCTGGCGGCGGATGTATTGCTTCATTCCGAAGCCGAGCGTTTCGAGCAGCAGGCTGAACGACGGTGCCGGCGCGGCGAAGTCCACGGAATCGGCTGTGGTGTGCGTGATGAACTTCGACTTCTCGTAGGCGGGCAGGTTGTTCTTCGAGAGGCTGTTGACGAAATGCAGCCCAGTGCGCCCGAAGGATGAGCCTGTATCGCTGACGAGGAAGAGCTGGCGGTCATTCTTCTTGTCGCTGTAGACGGAGTTGTTGTCGTCCTTGAGGTCCCAGCTGTTGACGAGCGCAATCATCACGCGGAGGCCGTTGAACTCGCGCGTGCCGAGGAAGGGATTGGACTTCCACTTCCAGATGGCGATCTTCTTTTCGCCGTCGGGCTTGCTGGCGAAGCGAGCAGCGGCGATCCGGTCGCCGTGGACGAATTGTTTACCGCGGCGCATGTGAATGCCAGGCACGGTAGCGGTAGCGAGATAGTAGTCATCTTCGACGAAGTAGCCGACGGCCCACAGCAGACGTGAGACGGCGATTTCGGCATTGACTTCAAGGCCGAACTTGCCGCGCCATTTTCTGCCATGCGCATCGCGGACGTCGAACTTAGGAGAGCTTTCGCTGTGGTCCTCGTCGAGGAAGGTGAAGGGGGGTTGAGGCTCGCCGGCGGTGCCGCCCTGGCCATGGAGGAGATCGAGCGAGGCGATATTGCCGGGATTGTGCCAGAGGGTGGGGTTGTGAATCTCATCCGAACGAAGCGCGTCGTGCTTAGAGCCGTCGTCGTTGCCGGAGTTGTCGGACTTCCTGCTCGATCCGGCTGATGAGGCTTCCTGGGCCGACGCAGAGGTTCGCGCTGCCGGCGCTTGCTGCGCACGCGCCGGTGGAAGCACGGCCAGAAGCAGACAGGCGCATAGCAAAGGCAAAAATCCACGCAGGCGATTCATCGGCAATAGGATGCAGGCCATTCAGGTGGCGGCTGGCTGAGGTGTCACATTGGTACGACCTCTGGTAGGGTTATCCGGCGAAGGATTTTCGACTCGAGGTGGTGGCATGGAACGGCGCAGTTTTCTGAAGCAGGCGATGGCAATTGCACCGGCGGCGATTGCGACTCCGATGGCGCTGGGCGAGTTGGCGGAGGCGCAGACGGCGCAGAGCGTTGGCGCGGTTCCCACTTCTCAGAAGCGAGATGTAGGCCACCCTGCTCCACGCGGACCGAAAGTCACACTGAACGTGAAGGACCTGGGCGCGACGGGCGACGGCAAGACGAAGGACACGCTGGCGCTGCAACTGGCGATTGAGCGGTGCGCGAATCTTGGCGGCGGCGAAGTGGTGGTTCCCGCGGGCGACTACCTGACGGGCGCGCTGACCCTGAAGAGCGGAGTTACGTTGCGGATCGACGAGGGTGCGACGCTGCAGAGCACCACGGATCTTGTGGCCGACTATGCCTTGGCGCAAGTTCGCTGGGAAGGCCACTTCATTAAGGGCTATATGGGCTTCATCTCCGCCACGGACGCGACAGACATCGCGCTGGTGGGTAAGGGGAAAATCATTGGCAATCCGACGCTGCGCGGACGCGTGGAGCGGGCGACGGGGCTGCGGTATCCCGCGCTGATTGAGTTTGTGAACTGCAAGAATGTGCGCATGGAGGGACTGTACACGGAGCAGTTCGGAATGTGGTCGACGCATCCGCTGTTTTGCGAGAACGTCACGTTCAAGGACGTGACCTTCAAGAGCGGCGCGGACGGAATCGATGTGGATTCGTGCAGGCACACCGTGATTGACGGCTGTACATTCGACACGGTGGACGACTCGATCTCTCTGAAAAGTGGGCGCGGCGCGGAGGGCAATACGATCGGGCGGGTGTGCGAAGACGTGCTGATCACGAACTGCACAATGTCGGACCGCGTCTTTGCGTGCATCGGCATCGGCAGCGAGACCTCGGCGGGTGTGCGCAATGTGCGCATCGAGAAGTGCAAGTTCGTGCATGCGCGGAGCCATGCGATCTTCATCAAGAGCCGCGTCGGTCGCGGCGCGTTCGTGGAGGACATCGCCGCGACGGACCTGGATGTGGGCGATATGGGGCTCGGCTTCCTGCAGATCAACAATCTGAGCGTCGGTAAGGATGATGGCGAGGCCTCGGTGCCGGGCGAGGCGGGCATTCCGCTGTTCCGCAACTTCAAGTTCTCCAACGTGCGCGTAAAGGACGTGCCCTTTCTGGTGGACGCGAAGGCGATCAGTCCGCAGAAGCCGCTGGATGGGCTGACGCTGGAGAACATCACCGGCACCTGCAAGAAGGGCATCGAGCTGGCGTATGTGAAGAACGCGCATCTGAGCGGCATCAAGGTTACAGGCTATGAAGGCCCGCTGCTGGCGACGTATCACGTAACCGGGACTGGCCTTGCGGGCGCGGTCCCGCTCGATCCAGCGAAGCTGCCGAAGGGGCCGGAGGTACTTCCCAAGCCGAAGACGGCGTTTGAGCTGAAATAGGCTTACCCTGCGGCAGACGATGCAAGGTGTGCCAGCCGACGCGAGGAGGATGAGTTGCGTCTAAGCGGAGCATGAACACGCATCATGTGCATCATCTGCCGCATGGATGGTTTCTGGCGATCTTCATCTTCTGCGCCGCGATTGTGATTTCGAACGCGGTGCACTGGCTAATTTTTCGTATTGTGCGTCACAAGGCGGCGCATGGCGCCTCGCGCGGTTGGGGAATCCAGCAACATCTCGGCCGGCCCAGCCGCGCAGTGTTCATGCTGACGTGCCTGCTGTTTGTGGTGCCGGTGATCCCGCGGCTGCCGGAGTGGCTGGCGCGAGATATTCGGCATGGCGTGTTCATGCTGATCGTTTGCGCGATGGGGTGGTTCCTTGTGGGCTGCGTGTATGTGCTGCAGGCGTTCATGCAGCGCAAATACGACCTCAAGGCTTCGGACAATGCGCAGGCGAGGCGCGTGCACACCCAGTTCCAGGTGCTGCGGCATCTGCTCATCGGGTTCGTGGTCGTGATTACGGCGGTGGTGCTGTTGTGGAGCTTCAACGATCAGCGGCTGTGGCACTACGGCTCGGGGTTGCTGGCCTCGGCGGGGATTGCATCGCTGCTGCTGGCGTCGGCGGCGAAATCGACGGTCTCGAATGTGCTGGCGGGGATTCAGATCGCGTTTACGGAGCCGATTCGCATCGATGACGTAGTGGTGATTCAGGGCGACTGGGGGCGTATCGAAGAGATCACCTCGGCCTATGTGGTGGTGAAGATATGGGACCTGCGCCGCCTGATTGTGCCGCTGAGCTACTTCATCGAGAACCCGATCGAGAACTGGACGCGGCAGTCGGCGGACATTCTGTCGTACCCATATATTTATGTGGACTACTCCGTCCCGGTGAGCGAGTTGCGTGCGGAGTTCGAGAAATATGTGAAGCAGCATCCGCTGTGGGACGGAAAGGGCATGGGGTTGCAGGTGACGGACTGGAGCGCGCAGGCGATGCAGATCCGCTGCCTGGTGACCTGCAGGAATTCGAGCGACAGCTTCAACATCGGCTGCGACATCCGTGAGCACATGGCGACCTACATTCAGCAGAAATATCCGCAGGCGTTTCCGCTGTCGCGTTATCTTTCGCGCGAGATGGAAACGAAGCAGGAGAGCTCCGGGCTACCGGACCAGACGCAGAACGGCGCGAAAGCTGCGTAGATCGGAACTCACCCATCTCGGTTGCTCAACGAATGGGGCACCCAGAAAATTAGAGCTTAGAGGACGATCTCGTGGGCGCCGGCGGAGGCGCGTGAGGTGTAGATCTCCGCGGTGATTCCGGTGGCTGAGAGGTAGCCCGCGCGCATGGCGTCCACGAAGGCGGGGACATGGTCCGCGGCGACGAGGTTGACGGTGCAGCCGCCGAAACCTGCGCCGGTGAGGCGCGCGCCGTAGCAGCCGGGCTGCTTTGCGGCGAGCGAGACGAGAATATCGATCTCGGGGCAGGAGGCCTCGAAGTCATCGCGGAAGCTGGCGTGGGCTTCGGCCATCAGCTCGCCGAAGCGGGTGAGGTCAGCGGCGCGGAAGGCGGCGACGGCAGCCAGCACGCGGTTATCTTCCGTGATGATGTGGCGGCAGCGGCGAAGGACGTTCGGCTGCATCTCGCTACCCCAGCGTGCGAGGTCCTCGACCGTCGCATCGCGGAGCGCCTTAATCTCGGGGCGATGAGAGCGGAGGATGGCGGTGCCTTCTTCGATCTCGGCGCGGCGGGTGTTGTACTCGCCGCCGGCAACGGAATGCTTGACCATGGAGTTGCAGATGACGATGCGGACCTCGGGTGGTATGGGCGCGAGCGTGTATTCCAGCGAGCGGCAATCGATCATCACGGCGGAGTCCTGCGCGCCGCAGCAGGAGACGAACTGGTCCATAATGCCGACGTTCGCGCCCACGAACAGGTTCTCGGCGTGGCGGCAGAGCTGGGCGATCTGCGGCAGAGGCATGTCGAAGCTGGTTGCGCCGAGGACGGCGAAGGCGGTGGCGACTTCGACGGAGGCGGAAGAGCTGAGGCCGGCGCCCAGAGGGACGTCGCCGACGATGGTGAGGGAGAAGCCGTTCGCGATGGGCACGCCGTGTTCGCGCAGCGCCCACAGGACGCCGGCGGGATAGTCCGCCCAGTGAACTTTGCGACCGGCGCGGAGTGATGCGAAGCCCGAGTCGAGGAGTTCGAAGATGGATTTATCAATGCGCTGGTTGAAGTTGGCGGAGTGCGCGACGATGCGGCCGTCGGTGCGTGGCGAGATGGCGACGATGGTGGAGAAGTCGATGGCCGCGGGCATCACGAAGCCGTCGCAGTAGTCGGTGTGCTCGCCGATGAGATTGACGCGGCCGGGCGCGGCAAAGAGCTGCGGCGGGATGGAAAAGGTTGCGAGGTGGAGCGCGGCGAGTTCGGCGGGAGAGATCATTTTTGCTGTACGCTACTTCGGGCAGTTTACCTTCCCACTCATCGCGATATAGCCGCGATGAACGGGGCACCCGGGCTGTTGTGACTGGCTAGAGAAAGACAAATACAGTGGCCCTTCACTTCGTTCAGGATGACGCTGTCGAGAATCATTCGGCGTAGTGCTTTTCGGGTAGCGCGCGGAGGCGGGCTGCGGCGGTTTCCGGTGTCAGATCACGCTGCGGCATGCCGAGCATTTCAAAGCCGACCATGAATTTGCGGATCTCCGCCGACCGCAGCAGCGGCGGATAGAAGTGCGCGTGGAAGTGCATGGCGTCGTGGCCCTGACTGTGCGCGGGGCGCTGGTGGAAGCCCATGGTGTAAGGGAAGCTGGCCTCGAAGAGGTTGTCATAGCGCGTGGTGACGGCGTTGAGGATGGCGGCGAGGGCGGTGCGTTCCGTCGACGTGAGATCGACAAAGCTCGAGAGGTGGCGGCGAGGAAGCACGAGCGTCTCAAACGGCCACGTTGCCCAGTATGGGACGAGGGCGATGAATTCCTCGTTCTCCGCTATGAGGCGGTTCTGGGATTTGTCGCCGGAGTTGGCATGGGCAAGCTCGGTGGCGACGTAGTCGCAGAGCAGGCAGGAATGGTGTTCGTCCTTATAAGCCTGCTGCGCGGCGAGCTCACGGAGGGGCTCATCTGGAATATGTTCTGTGGCCCAGATCTGGCAGTGCGGGTGCGGATTGCTGGCGCCCATCATGGCGCCGCGGTTCTCGAATATCTGGACGTGGTTGATCCAGGGAAGTTCGGAGAGCGATGCGGTTTCGTCGGCCCACGCATCGATGACGCGCGCGATATCGGGCACGGCCATACGGGCGAGAGTAAGTGAGTGGTTGGGATGGAAGCAGAGTACGCGGCAGATGCCGCGCTCTGATTCGGAGATGAGGAGTGGCGAGGCGTCTTGTGCAGCCGCGGGCGGCGCGTCGGGCAGCAGGGCAGGGAAGTCGTTGTTGAAGGCGAAGACGCCGGTGTAGGCCGGGTTCTTCTGCCCGCCGGACCGTGCGTTGCCGGGGCACAGATAGCACGCGGGATCATATGCCATTCCCGGGGCGGCGGCGGCTTTCGTCGTTTCGCCCTGCCAGGGCCGCTGCGTGCGCTGCGGCGAGACGAGAATCCACTGGCGCAGCAGCGGGTTGTAGCGGCGGTGCGGGATGAGATCGAGCGGTCGTGCAGTGGGGGGCAAGAGAGTTCCTTCGCGATAGGAGTCCGCGCAATTAAGTGTATGCGAGAACGGAGCCGGAGTTGACGGTTCACGAGGCAGAAACCGCCCTTCGCTGCGAGCAAAGTCCACCCGGTTTATTCGGCTGCGGCCTGTGTTGCTTCGGCTTTCTCCTCTGCCGCATGCACCTGCCGGAGACTAACGTGGTTCAGCCGTGCGGCGATGAGGCCGGCGGGAATGATGGAGAGGAAGGTGACGAACAACAGCAGCGCGCCGCAGGCGGTGGCGGCTTCGATGGGCGCGCCGTAGAAGGCGCTCATTGCTGCCGCGGTGATGCCGATCTGCGTGAACCAGCCGACGATGGGGAGCTGCAGGATGGAGCCGCCGATGGAGGCTCCCATTAAGAGCATTGTGCTGGAGAAGGAGAGCGTAGCGAGCTGTGGAGTATCGGTGAAGGCGTGCAGCGTCTGGACATAGGCAAGCCCGATGAGCGCCCACATGGCGAGCGAGATGAGCGCGGTGATGATGAAGTCCTGCGCGGAGGAGATGGCGTTGAGGCCGTCGCGAAACCCGCGGATTTTCGCCGCGACAGAGTCGGCGATGGAAGCGGAGAGCGGATGCAGCAGGCCATGCGCGGCGCGGGCGACGGCTTCCCCGGCGACGCGGAGGACGACAGCGAAGATGGCGATGATTGCGGTGCCCGCGAGCGAAAAGAGGCCGGTGTGAACGAAAACTTCATGATGCGGCAAATCGCGCGGGACGAAGAGCAGTGCCGAGGAGAAGATGATGGCGGCAGCGCCGAGGTCGAACATGCGTTCAATGGCGTAGACGGCGAGTTGCGAGCTGACGGGCAGATCGACTTTCTTCGCTACGAGCGCGGGACGCGTGATGTCGGCGAGGCGGCCAATGAGGGCGACCGCGGTGAACCCGATGAATTGGGGGCCCACAAGCGAGAACGGCGAAACTTTCTTCGTCGCGGAGATGAAGACGGCCCAGCGCGCCGAACGCAGCCAGTAGGTGGAATAGATGAGCGCGATGCCGGCAGCGATATGCGGCCAGGAGATGTGGCGGAGCTGGAGCCAGAAGGCCTGCCAGTCAAAGTGGATGCGACCTCGGTTGGCGAAGACAATGACCGTAAGGATGAGCGCAAGCGCGAGGATGACAAGGGCCTTGCGGCTTTTCATGCGCGGGCGCTCCTGAGGGCTAGCGGATGCTGGCGGTTTGCACGGCGGATGCAGGGGGAGGAGTTGCGGCGAGCGTACGCGCGGCGAGTTTGCGGCGGTTGAACTCGCGGATGATGCCGGCGACATAGGCGCGCGTCTCGGCATAGGGCGGGATGCCGTGATAGCGATCGACGGCCTCGGGGCCCGCGTTGTAGGCGGCGAGGGCGAGCGCGAGGTTGTCGTGATAGCGCGTGAGAAGCTGGTCGAGATACTGTGTTCCACCCGCCACGTTCTGGTCCGGGGCGAAGGAGTTTTGGACGCCGAGGTTGGCGGCGGTCGCGGGCATCAGTTGCATCAGGCCGCGTGCCCCGGCGCGGGAGACGGCGCGCGGGTTGCCGCCGGATTCGGCGTGGACGACGGAGGCGAGCAGGTCAGCGTCGATGTTGTGCTCCTTGCCTGCGCGGGTGAGGAGCTGGTGCATCTCGGCGGGAGTGAGCGGCGCGACGGAGGTGGATGTGTTTCCGGATTGCGGGAGAGGTTTCGCTGCACGCGCTGGAGTGACGGATTCGGCCGGCAGCACTGGATCGGGGACTATCTCCACGCGCACGACTGAGGAGACTGAGACCTCCAGATAATTGGCGTCGGGCTGCGCGGCCTCAGCCTGCGAGGTGGGATAGAGGTAGAGCCGCACGCGATCTCCGGCGGGCTCCTGATGGGTGCAGAGGAACTCCGAGCCGTTGCGCAGGGTCACGTTCTGCGCCGCATGCAGATGTGGGCATGCGATGGCGAGCGCAGCGAGAGCGTAGAAAGCGCGGCAATGAATCCGAAACGACATGCGGGCTCAGGAACCATGGTACGCGAGTGCGGGTGCCTGTGAAACGTAGTCCTGGCAGATTGCCACTTTCGAGTTATTTTGCGGCAGGTGTCATGGGAAAGGGCGGCCTGCTTGCCTCTGCAATTGCGCTTTGCGCCATGCGGCGGATAGGATTCTCACGCGGCGATTCAGGCCAATCAACGACACATGAGGGTGGATTCGACAGATGGTGGGTGAGTGGCCTCAGCCTTATACCCTCTTTGGCCGGGGACTGGGATTCTCCGCGCTGCTGGCAGCGATACCCACGCTGCTGCTGTTGTATCTGCTGGCGGTAAAGCGCAAAGCCTCGTGGATCGCCGCGCTGGCCGGACTGGCCGCGACGCTGGCTCTGGCCATGGGCGCTTACGGCATGAGCGCAAAGCATGCCTTTAGCAGCGCGGCCGATGGCGCCTGTTTCGGCGTGTTCCCGATTTCATGGGTGGTGTACTGGGCGCTGGTGCTGTATGAGCTGACGGTGGTGACGGGCAAGTTCGAGGTCATCAAGGACTCGATCGGCTCGATCACGTCGGACAAGCGGATGCAGGCGCTGCTGATCGCGTTCGCGTTCGGGGCCTTCATCGAAGGCTGTGCAGGCTTCGGCACGCCGGTGGCCGTGGCTGCGGCGATGATGGTGGGCCTTGGCTACTCGGCACTGTACGCCACGTCGATCTGTCTGCTGGCAGATACCGCGCCGGTGGTGTTCGGGTCGATCGGCATTCCAATCATTACGCTGGCCGGCGTGACGGGTTTGCCGGTGCTGCGCCTCAGCGCGATCGCCGGCAGGCTGACCGCGCCGATGTCCTTCCTGCTGCCGGCGTACATCATCCTGGTGACGAGCGGCTTTGGCGCGATGGTGGAGGTGTGGCCCGCGCTGCTGACGTGCGGCGCGGTGTTTGCGTCGATCCAGTTCTACGTATCGAACTCGATTGGGCCGCAATTGACGGACATCCTAGCGTCGCTTGCCGCGATGGTTGCGCTGGTAGTGCTGCTGCGCTTCTGGGAACCGAAGCATCTGGAGACGCACGATGAAAGCGTCGATGCCGGAATGAAGTCCGCCGCGGACGATTTGCCGGAGCGCGCGCATGATGTACGCAACCCGCGCCACTACACCGCCGGGCAGATCTGGTCCGCGTGGATGCCCTATGTGCTGCTGGTAATTTGCGTGCTCGCATGGGGCTATCCGGCCATCCTGGCGAAGCTGGACAGCGTGACCCTGAAGTTCGCGTGGCCGGGGCTGCACAACGAGATTCTGCGCATGCCGCCGGTGGTGACGAAGCCGGCGAAGTATGCGGCGATCTACAGCTTCAGCTGGGCGTCGGCGTCGGGGACAGCGGCGATGTGCGCGTCGATACTGGCCGTGCTCTTCTGCGGGATGAAGCCGCGCGAGTTCGGCAAGGTGCTGGTCTCGGTGGGATACAAGCTGATTGCGCCGACCGTGACGGTGGCGGCCATGCTGGCCATGGCGTTCACGATGAACTACTCCGGCGCAACCGGCACGCTGGGCCTTGCGTTTGCCGCGACGGGACGTGTGTTTCCGTTCTTCGCCCCGATCATGGGATGGCTCGGTGTATTTCTGACTGGATCGGACACGGCATCCAATGCGCTGTTCGGCCCGCTGCAGGTGGTGAGTGCGAACCGGCTGGCATTCAATCCGGTGCTGATCGCGGCGGCGAACTCGGTGGGCGGCGTGATGGGCAAGATGATCAGCCTGCAGTCGATTGCGGTGGCCGCCGCTGCGGCCGGGCTGAGCGTGGCGGATCAGGCTAAGCTGTTCCGCTTCACCCTGAAACACAGCATCTTTCTGGCGTCGGTGGTGGGTATCGAAGTGATGCTGTATGCGTATCTGGGGCATGTGCATTAACTACGGATCATTGAGGTTCTTGAGGATTGGGAACTCCTCTTTTCTCTTGACCGAGCCTCCTTCCGCATAGATTTCCTGCTCAAAAACCAGTGCCTTGCCATCCTCTGTCACTTCTAGCCGCTCTACAAAGTCAAGTTCATGGTTCTCGTGCAGGACGAATCGATGACGCATTCGGGCGCGGTCTTCGACCCAGCCGTAGGCAAATTCTGCAACCGCACCCCCGCCGCCTCCTCCTCCATAAAAATTGCTAATAGTCGCGCAGCTATTTCCAGCCTGCAGTTGCTTCAATCTCTCCACCATCCGCTTGCGCAACTCTTCCGAGCGCCGATGGACGTTTTCAAACGCCGGGTTGGGAGGAGGGGGATGGAGGATGCTTTCCAGATTCATTCGGACCAAGTCAAATTTCTCGGTCGGCATCTGGTCGATGATGGACTTCAATTCATCACGAGTCGTCATGGCGGAAAGGCTATCATTTCTGAATGCTGGATAAAGTCATTCTTGCGGAGTTGCGCGCTGCGGTTGACGGCGCTTACGGTGCCAAGACTCCGGCACGGCTGAGTGGCGTGATCACGACCGAGAGCCAGCTGAAGACTTACGAGTGCGACGGGCTGACGAACTTCCGAGTGATGCCGGCAGCCGTGGTGCTGCCACAGAGCGCGAAGCAGGTGCAGGCGGTCGTGCAGATCTGCGCGAAACACAAGATTCCGTTTGTCGCGCGCGGTTCCGGAACCGGGCTGAGCGGCGGAGCGCTGCCCGCGGAGAGCGGCGTGGTCATCAGTTTTGCGCGGATGAACCGGATCCTCCAGGTGGATATCCCGAACCAGCGCGTCGTGGTTGAGCCGGGCGTGATCAACCAGCATGTGACCGACGCAGTTGCGGCGCACGGATACTTCTATGCTCCGGACCCTTCCTCCCAAAGTGTCTGCACGATCGGCGGCAATGTGGCGGAGAACGCGGGCGGCGCGCACTGCCTGAAGTACGGCTTTACGACGACGCACGTGCTGGGCATGGATGTAGTGCTGCCGACGGGCGAGATGGTAACGCTGGGCTCGGCCGCTCCGGATGCGCCGGGTTACGACCTGACCGGCGTGTTTGTCGGCTCCGAAGGAACACTGGGCGTGGCGACGAAGCTGGTGCTGCGTATTGTCAAACGGCCCGAAACGGTCCAGGTGTTACTTGCCGCGTTCGATTCGATCAGCGCAGCGGGGCAGACGGTGTCGGACGTGATCGCCGCGGGCATGCTGCCGGCCGCGATGGAGATTATGGATCGGCTGTCGGCGCAGGCGAGCGAGGCGGCGGTGCATCCCAACTACCCGGTGTGCGAGGCGCTGCTGCTGATCGAACTGGACGGCGCGGCTGCGGAAGTCGCATCGCAGATGGCGGAGGCGCGCGCGCTGTGCGAGAAGAATGGTGCGTGGGAGATTCGCCAGGCCCAGACGGCGGAGGAACGCGCGCTGATCTGGAAGGGGCGCAAGGCGGCGTTCGCGGCGATGGGGCGCATCTCGCCGAACTACATCGTGCAGGATGGCGTGATTCCGCGCACGGCGCTGCCGGAGGTGCTGGAGAAGATCGCCAGGATGGCCGGCGAAGTAAAGCTGCGCGTGGCGAACGTGTTCCACGCGGGCGACGGAAACCTGCATCCGATGGTGCTTTACGATCAGGCGATTCCGGGGCAGGAGGAGATTGCGCTCGACCTCTCGTACCGCATCCTCTACTTGTGCGTGGACCACGGTGGCTCGATCACCGGCGAGCATGGCGTGGGGCGCGAGAAGCAGCAGGCGATGGGCTACATGTTCTCCGAACCGGACCTGGAGACGATGCAGCGCGTACGGCGCGCGTTCGATCCGCAGAACATCGCCAATCCGGACAAGGTATTTCCGCGGACCAAGCTGTGCGGCGAAAAGACCGGGCCGTACACGCCGCATCCGCTGGAGCAGGCCGGCGTGGCGGAGTACTTCTAATGGCCATCGGCGTCGTCGACATCGAGGCTCTGATTACTTCCCTGCCGGGCGTGGAGTGCGCGCGCAGCGAGGAGGGGCTGGCGGTGGCGCTGCCTTCAGGCGCCGAGCAGATTGCGGCGGTGATGCACGCGGTCGCCGAGCATGAGTTCGCGATCGAGATTGCAGGAGCAGGGACGAAGCGCGGCTGGAGCAATCCGGTGCTCGCGGACGTGGTGCTGAAGACGTCACGGCTGAAGGGCGTGCGCGAGCATCGCTGGCAGGACCTGACTGCGACCGTCGGCGCAGGCACACCATGGGCGATGATGCAGCGCGAGCTGGCGAAGCATGGGCAGTTTGTCGCGCTCGATCCGCTGTGGCCGGAGCAGGCGACGGTGGGCGGAGTTGTGGCGACGAACGATTCCGGCGCGCTGCGGCTGAAGTATGGCAGCCTGCGCGACCTGATCATCGGCATGACGATTGTGCTGGCCGACGGGACGATTGCGAAGAGCGGCGGCAAGGTGGTGAAGAACGTCGCGGGCTACGACCTGCACAAGCTGATGACCGGCGCGTTCGGCACGCTGGGTGTGATTGCGGAGGTGACGTTCCGGCTGCATCCGCTGCCGGCGCAGACGCGCGTGTGGGGCGTCACGTCGCATGATCCGGAGGTGCTGGGCTTTTTGATGATGAAAATCCTGGATTCCCAGATGAGCGTGCAGGCCGTACAGATGCGCGGCAGCAAACAGGGCTGCGCGCTGGATGTCGAACTGGCATCGCAGCCGGACGTGATTGCGCAGCAGGCGGAAAGGCTGAATGTGCTGGCGCGCGGATTTGGCGGCTCCTGCGAGATACAGCAGGAGACGGCGCGCTGGCAGTTCGGCGTTCGCGAGCATCTGTTCAACTACGACGTGGTGGTAAAGGCGACGATGCTTACCCATTCGATCCCGATGCTGGTCCGCGAAGCGATTGCCATGGGCGGAAGCGTGGCGGCCCAGGCAACGGGCATCATGCTGGCAGGCTTCAGCGAAGCGGCCGCGGCGAACGCGATTGTGGACTTGCACGAACTGGTGGGCAGAGCGGGCGGAAGCATCATGATACTGAAGGCAAATCCGCAGCAGGCGGCGTCGTTGGTGTTGCCGCAGCGGAAGAGGGATGACAAGGTTCCGGAGCTGATGCGCGCGGTGAAGCAGCAGTTCGATGCGAAGCGAATGTTGAACCCGGGCCGCCTGGTGGGAGGAGTGTGAGCGAGCATCTGACCACGATCGACGAGAAGAAGCCGTCGAGCTTTGACGCGCACCATGCGCCGGAGAAGGCGCTGCTGGCGGACTGCGTGCATTGCGGTTTCTGCCTGCCGGCGTGTCCCACGTACATGGCGTGGAACGAAGAGATGGATTCTCCGCGCGGACGCATTTACATGATGCATGCGGCGAGCGAGGGAAACATGCCGCTGGACAAGACCTTCCAGCGGCACATGGACAACTGCCTGGGCTGCATGGCGTGCATGACGGCGTGCCCGTCGGGCGTGCAGTACAACAAGCTGATCGAAGACACGCGCGGACAGGTGGAGCGCAATGTGCACCGCGGCGTGGGCGACTGGCTGTTCCGCAGAATGCTGTTTGCGACGTTTCCGCATCCCGCCCGGCTGCGCGCGCTGGCGGGGCCGCTGCGGTTCTATCAGCGGAAGGGTCTGCAGAAACTGGTGCGGCGGTCGGGATTTCTGAAGTTGCTGCCAAAGCGGTTGCGTGCGATGGAGGCGCTGCTGCCAGAGGTTCCGCTGAAGCGGACGCCGGTTGCACCGACGACCGCAGCTGCCGCCCCGAAGCGCCGTCGCGTGGGCATACTGACAGGCTGTGTGCAGAGCGTCTTCTTCTCGCGCGTGAACGAGGCGACCGCGCGCGTGCTGGCGGCGGAGGGCTGCGAGGTGATCGCACCGGAGCACCAGCCGTGCTGCGGTGCGCTGATGCTGCATTCCGGCCTGGAAGAGCAGGCGGCGGCGATGGCGCGGAAGATCATTGAGATCTTCGAGCGCGCTGAGGTGGACTCGATCGTCGTGAACGCAGCTGGTTGCGGGTCGACGATGAAGGACTACGGCCATGTGCTGCGCGATGATCCGGAATGGGCGGAGCGGGCGCGGGCGTTCTCGGCGAAGTGCAAGGACATCAGCGAGATTCTGTGCGAGCTGAAGCCGCGGGCGGAGCGCTACTCGCTGAGGATGCGCGTGGCGTACCACGATGCGTGCCATCTGAGGCATGCGCAGGGCATCTGGCGCGAGCCGCGGCAACTGCTGGGCGCGATTCCGGGGCTGCAGATCGTGGAGCTGGCGGAACCGACGCTGTGCTGCGGGTCGGCGGGCGTGTACAACCTGCTGCAGCCGGAGCCGGCGACAGACCTGGGCGACCGCAAGGTCGAGCATCTGCTGGCGGCTCAGGCGGACGTGCTGGTGTCTGCCAATCCGGGCTGCTTGCTGCAACTGATGGCGGGGCTGCGCCGGCGCGGCGAGAAGACGCTGCCGACCTTCCATATGGTGGAACTGCTGGACGCGTCGATCCGCGGGGTGACCACGGCGGAACTGCTGTGGAACCGCGAGGGCGTGAAGGCGGTGCGCATCACGCCTTCACCGCCGGTGCCGTTTGGGATTGGATCCTGATTCGCGAACGGCGTGTCGTAGCGGGTCAGTAGCAGGGGTACCCCCCCCCAGGGGGAGCCGGAAGAGGGTTTGACACCGAAGTGAAGTAAACCGCGGCCGAGGCCGTGCCATTGACCCAGTTCCGCTCCGCGCGCTGAAGAGGATGCGGAAACGCTCCATTCCGCCAAGCCGCGCGACCTCAGCGGCTAAAGCCGCACTCATTTTGCAATCCTTAGCGGCGCGACTAAAGTCGCGCCCTTTCAAAGCGACCCTTTTTCTGCACCTCTGAACGGCGGTGCTACTCCGGCGCTCTGTACTCAGTTGGCGGAAGGACGCTCGATGTGGTCGATGACGAGGTAATCGGTGGATGCGGTTGAAGGCTGGAGCTTGAGGCCGAGTTGCTCCTGCACGGCGGTGAAGAGGGCGGCGATGGATTGTTGCGCATCATCGCCGGGCGCGGGGCCCGACGTGGGAGTGGGCAGTTGCAGGGTGAAATCGTATTTGCCGGTGAGACCAGTCTTGTCCATGACCGGGCGGCCGAGCGACTGTTCTCCGCGGTCGGAAAGCGTGAGGGCGAGGTCCTGCATGGTGGTGGCTTCGCCGGTAATCTGGCCCGGACCTGTGACGAAGATGGTTTGGCCGTGGTGCATGCCGTTGGGATCGGCTTTTGCGGTGTTGGGATGCGCTTCGCCGGGTACGGCCTCCTTTAGCTTTGGGCCGCCTTTGGCGACGACGAGGGCGTAGACGGGCCGGTCTTTGATCTCGTGATGCACTCGCAGTTTGAAGCGGTCAGCGAGGATGGGCTGGAGCATGGCGGCACGCTGCCGGGAGGTGAGGGCGTGGTAGGCGGCGAGGCTTTCCGGAGCGACCTTGGCCGTGACGTCGTAGCGATCGGCCCAGGCCTGGTCGGGCAGACCTTTGATCATGTTGGGGTCGCTGATCCAGTAGGCGTAAAGGACGACCAGCGCCAGCGGCACATTGGTCATGCTGATGCTATCGGTGTTGGAGGAGGACTGGCGCGTCATTTCGTGGGTGCCGGAGGTGTTGCGGCGGATGGAGACGACGTCGAAGGCGAGCGACGGGACGGATGCGGGTGCGGCGGAAGATTGCGCTGCAGCGTGCGATGGCTGAGCCTGCGCGCTTATGGCGGTCGACAGGGCGACGGCTATCGCGAGACATGGTGCGAGATATTGATACCTGCTCTGCATGGGGTGAGCCTCTTCGCAGAAATCTTACTTCAAGAGACATGTCGGCAGATTCTGGGAAAGGCGTGTTTCTCGAGCTATCAGCTGTGAGCTTTCAGCTGACAGCGGAAACTCGCCTGCCCGCGCGATGTGCGCACCCCCATCCGTCCGCTGATGAGTGCGGTACGGTGATGCCTGGCTGAAATACGGAGATTCTGGAGCTTCGCTCCAGAATGACGAGCAGGAACAAATAAAGGGGTTCTTCGCTGCGCTCAGGATCGGCTCCCCGCAGCAAAATACAGGGGTCCTTCGCTGCGCTCAGGATGACGGCAATTAATTACCGGGGTGGGCAGTTGCTAATTATCGGGGTGGGCAGTTGCGGCGGCGGCCATGGCGGCTTCGGCGGCGGATGCTTTGGCGGCCCAGGCTTCGTAGGTGAGCTGGTCTTTCATTGCCTGCCAGTCGGCGTCAGGAAGAACCATGAGGTCGGCGCGGGGAATGTTGGGGAGATTGAGGTCGAGCGCGTCGATGCCGCCTTCGTGATCGGGGCGCATCTCGCTCGTGCCGGCGGTGACGCCGTTTTTCGTGACCCAGTCGGAGACCTTGATGGTGGGCAGCTTTTCGATCTCGGCGTCGGTCCAGAGCGCGAAGTGGATGTGGTCGTTGAGCCAGAGGGCTGCGTCGCGGTTCTCCCACGAGGGGCGGTGCGCGGCGCCGGGATAAAAGACGGTGGTGAAGAGGTTCTTGTCAGCGGGATTGTTGGGGCCGAGGACGGCGAGGGTGCGCGCCTTGATCTCGTCGAACCAGGGCTGGAGATGGTGCGGAATGTCCATGGTGGTGTCGGCGGTGCCGTTCATGATGTACATGGGGCCGCGCTGCGCGTTGAGCGCGTAGAGGATCGCGGGGCGGTCGCCGATAACTTGCAGGGCGCGGTAGGGAGGGCCCTGGCAGGGAAGTTGGCCGGAGTCAAAGTAGCCGCCGGGGCCGTCAAAGACTCCGCCGCCGGAGAGGACGACGGCGTGGATGCGGGGGTCGAGCGCGCCGGCGATGCCGGTGACGAAGGAGCCCATGGAGTAGCCGAGGACGGCGATGCGTTTGGGATCGACATCGGGGCGCTGCGAGAGGTAGGTAACGCCCTGCATGAGGTCGACCTGCATGAGGCCGGCGAGGCGCTGGCCCCAGTCGGTGGCGGGGACGCCGGCGGGCGGAGTGACGCGCTTGTCGTGCGAGGAGGCGCGGGACTTTTTGTCGATGTTGCGCTCGCCTTCGCCGATCATGTCATAGGTGACGACGACGGCGCCGGCCTTGGCGTATTCCATTCCGGTGTACATGGCGTACCAGCCGAACTTGTCCGAGCCGTGGCCGTTGACCATGAGGATGCCGGGGAGCTTGCCGTGCCAGTGCACGACTTTGGGGTCGGGGTGGTAGGCGATGGCGGTGACGATCATGCCGTCGAGTGTGTGATAGGTGACGCGGTCGGCGAGGACGCCGGGTGTGGGCGAGAAGGTGGACCAGGTCTTTGCGTCGAGGGCGGGGAGCTGGTCGGGGACATAGAGGATGTGGCGGATCTGAGCGCGCCATGCGTTGAGGCGGGCGGTGTTCTGTTTGGCGGTGAAGTCGGTGCCGGGCTTTTCCGGCGGGACGGCTGCGCCGATGCCGCCGAGGTGCGCGCCTGCGGAGGGCGGACGAGAAGGTTGGGTTGCGGCCGACGGCGCTAACGGCTGGGCGAAGAGTGAAGCGCCGCTAAGCAGCAGGCAGGAAGCAAACGCGAGGAAGGGGCGCGGCATCTTTCTCATGCAGGAAACTCCCGATACTTTCGGAGACCACCGTACATCAATTGAGCGCCAGACTGCCAGTCGGCCGGCAGAACTGGGTGCTACAGGTTACGAGGGGCGGAGTTTGCAATTGGACGAAACACATTGTATGCCCTGTCGAACGGTGGTCAGTTATCTGCTAACGAACGATAAGGCACTTTCGTCTTTGGAAATGCGCTCAGATGCTCGTTTGACAGACAATAAATCATAAAGTTACGATTTCAGATCGGAAATCGAGTGATCGGTTCGCAGTCACATTGAAGTTTGGGATATATGCGGTAGTGGTCTGACCAAACGATTAAGGATTTTGAATTGTTTTCAGGGGGCAACAGGATGAACATCATTGCGGCGGCCTTTCGAGGCGGCTTTTCGAGGTCTGGATGGCGGGCAGTGGCGGTTGCATTTGCGGTCTGTTTGTCAGCCGCTGTGGCCGGGGCGCAGATAGCCGGGACCGGCAGCGTGCAGGGCACGGTGACGGATACCACCGGCGCGGTAGTTGGCGGCGCGAGCGTAACGCTGACGAATGATGCGACGCAGGTGAAGCACACGGCGACGACCGACAAGCAGGGTCTGTACAGCTTCCCGAATCTCAATGTGGGAACGTACACGCTGACGGTGACGGACCAGGGATTCAAGACGTACACGCAGAAGAACGTGGTGCTGGAGGTTGGCAGCAGCCTTGGACTGAATGTGCCGCTGACGGTGGGGTCGACGACGGAAGAGGTGAATGTTTCGGCGACGGGGTTGGCGCTGCAGACGGAAGATACCTCATTCAAGCAGACGATCGACGAGCGGACGCTGACGGAGTTGCCGCTGAACGGACGCCAGGTGACGGCGCTGATCACGCTGGCTGGGGCGTCGGTGCCGAGCAGTTCCTTGACGCAGGGGAACAAGGGATGGTGGAGTTCGGCATCGCCGCAGATTGCGGGCGGGCAGGGCAACCAGAGCGACTATCGCCTGGACGGCGGCGACAACAACGATTACGAGAGCAACACGAGCTTCGCGCTGCCGTTTCCGGATGCGGTAGCGCAGTTCAGTGTGCAGAGCTCGGTGCAGAGTGCCGACACCGGATTGCATCCGGCGGGCGTAATCAACGTGGTGACGAAGTCGGGCACGAATGCCTGGCACGGGAATGCATTCGAGTTCATGCGCAACACGGTGATGGACGCGACGAGTTTTTTCGCGACCCAACCCGATTCGCTGCACCAGAATCAGTTTGGCGGCACGCTGGGCGGCCACATCATCAAGAACCGGCTGTTCGTTTTCGGCGGCTATCAGCGGCTGAATTTTTCAGAGGCGTCGAATGCTTCCACGGCGCATGTACCGACGCAGGCGATGCTGAACGGTGACTTCTCGGCAGCGGAGGTGGCGCCGTGCCAGACAAAGGGACCGATTCAACTGCTCGACCCGATTACCGGCGCTGTGCTGGTGAACGACCAGGGGATGAACACGACGGAGTACAACAGCTCCGCGCTGGCGATCCTGAAGTATCTGCCGGCGCCGGAGGACCAGTGCGGCACGGTGCATTTTTCGATTCCAACATTCCGCACCGAGAACCAGTACATTACGCGCGTGGATGCGATGCTTACCCCGAAACACGCGTTCTACGGACGCTACTTCCAGGACGATTTTGTGACGCCCGCGCTGTTTTCGCCGACCAACCTTCTGATTACCGCCAACCCGGGCAATACGGAGCATGCGAAGACGCTGACGCTGGGCGAGACGTGGACGGTCACCAACACGTTTGTGAACACGGTGCACCTGACCGGAACGCGGAGGACGAATGCGCGCGGTCCGGCGTCGCAGGGAGTGACTGCGGCGACCTTCGGGATCAATGTGTATCAGCCGATTGCAGTGGGCTTCCGCGAGCAGGGCGCGGGCTTCAACGCGTACTGCAGCACTTGCGCGCTTGGCACGTTCAACGTGAACAGCATGTCGGTGATCGACGATGCGAACAAGATCATTGGGAAACACCAGATTCTGTTCGGCGGCGAGTTTATCCGCGCGCAACTGAACGTGAACAACTCGTTCTCGGAGAATGGCACGTTCAACTTCAGCGGCATCTTCAGCGAGTTCGGTCCGCAGCAGAACATCAAGGGGCTGAAGACCACGGTCAATGGCGTACAGGCGACGCAGGGCACGCAGTCGCTGCTGGACTTCCTGACGGGGTCGATGAATACGTTCTCGCAGTCGAAGCCGCAGCAGAACGCGATGCGGGCGCCGATTCCGAGCCTGTATATCCAGGACACGTATCACGCCACGCCGCGGCTGGTGATTACGGCGGGCGTGCGGTGGTCGCCGCAGTTTACGCCGCACGACTACTTCGGGCGCGGATCGAGCTTCAGCCTGAGCGCGTTTGAGGCCAACCAGCACAGCCAGCGGTTCCCGAACGCTCCGGCGGGCGACCTGTTCTACGGGGACCCTGGGATTCCGAAGAACTTTACGAAGAACTATCCGTGGCAGTTTGCGCCGCGGCTGGGCGTGACGTTCGACCCGGTTGGCGACGGCAAGACGGTATTTCGTGCGGGCGCGGGCCTGGTGTATGACGAGACGAACTTCTTCGCCTCAACCGAGACAACGCAGAACCCGCCGTTCGCCACTCTGGTGACGAACACGGCGACGACCGCGCCGCTGAACCTGACGAACCCGTGGGTTGGAGGTACGACACCGGGGAATCCATTCCCGCAGCCATTTACTCCGCCGACGAACCAGCCGTTCCAGACGGGTTTGCAGGTGATCACGTATCCGCTGGAGTTTCCAACGCCGTATGTGATGCAGTGGACGGCCAGCATGCAGCATGAGCTGGGCCGCGGCTGGGAGATGCAGCTGCAGTACATCGGCAACAAGAGCACACACCAGCCGTATGGCTATCCCACGGCCCCAGTGATCTACATTCCGGGCAATTGGACCGGGACGGGCTCGTGCAACTCGCAATACGGGCCGCTGCTGACCTCGCCGGGAACGGGCAAGGCCTGCTCCAGCCCGAGCAACGCGCAGGCGCGCTCCATGCTGACGCTGATGAATCCGGCGCAGGGGCCGTACTACCTGGCGGGCGGCGGAGGCGGGGCATCCACGATCATGGTTGCGGGAGCGAATGCGAGTTACAACGCGCTAGTGGCGACGATCCAGCATCGCGCATCGCGGACGTTTACCTTCCTGGCGAACTACACGTGGTCGCACTGCATTGACCTGCTGGACAATCCGGGCGCGTTCAATACCGTTGCGGTGGAGAACCCGAACGACATCCATCGGGACTATGCGGCGTGCGGCTTCGACCGGCGCGGCATCTTCAACTCATCGATCGTAGCGGAGAGCCACTTTGGGCTGAGCGGATGGAAATCCATGCTGATCAACAACTGGGAGCTGGCGCCGATCATTCGCTGGACCTCAGGCGCGCCGTTCAGCGTGACCTCGGGCCAGGACAACTCCGAGACAGCGCTGGGCACGGACCGGCCGAACTGGAATGGGTTGCCGCCTTACCTGAACACACATCCGCTGAGCTCGTCGACGCTGAACCCTTCATGGTTCAACGTAGCGGACTTCACGGAGAACGCGCAGGGAACCTACGGCAATTTGGCGCGAAACGCGTTTGTCGGGCCGAAGTACTTCAACATCGATACAGCGCTCAGCCGCAGCTTCCCGCTGCATGAGCAACTGGCGATGACGTTGCGGCTGGAGGCGTTCAATGTGCTGAACCATCCGAACTTCGGCAACCCGAGCGTGAACCTGAACAGCGGGAGTTTTGGGCGTATTACCAGCGCACAGGCTGCCCGGATCTTCCAGGGGGCAATCAAGGTGAACTTCTAAAGAGTGGTCTCTTCCATTGGGGCCCTGCGCTGTATCGATGGCGCAGGGCTTTCTTTTCGGCCGGACGGACAGTCAAATTCCGTGGCTGCTTCGGCGAGGGCGGAGCACCAAGTGTGCAGCCCGAAGTGAAGATATGGGGCTTCGCCGAAACTTTTTGCTGCAAATGGTGCTCAATGGTGTACCCCGAAGTCGACGAGTTGCCGTCCTGTATTCTAAATATCGTAGAGGCGGACCAGGCGGAGCTGGGCGGCGGTCACGGTGGGGTGCAGCGCGGAGGGGACTGATTGAGCAATCCAGAGTCGAATGGCTTGTCCGATCTCCTTCAATATTCCTATCCGAATGCGGCAGCCTCGGCGCGGGAAGTGTCCTTTGTGATACCCGCATGCAAAGAACGGGAGAGCGCGCCCATGCTGATGGCGCGGCGGCCCGGCTTTTATCTCCATTTTGAGGTTGCAGGTTGAGTCGTTTGCGTTTCTTCAGTGCCTTCGCGAGCCGCCGTCGCTGCATCATCTGGCTTTTGTGGTTTCTGGTTTTGGCGGCCATTCCTGTCGTCGTGCGCTTTGATCCACCAGCATGGGATTTCAACGTCTACAGGCACGCGATGGATTCGGTGCGCGCGGGCCATGACCCGTATCTGGATGCAATCGCTGTGCAGAACTCCGTCCACCAGCGTGCGCCAGAGAGTCCGTTACTGTACGGGCCGTTCCTTTACATTTACTCGCCGATGACCCTGCCAGTGGTAAAAGCGTTCGGCCGGATGCCATTCCTGGCCGCCGGCGCGCTTTACTGGCTCATCTACGCCGCGGGAGTCGCCGCGCTGAGTTGGTTCGGCGTGAATCTGATGGAGGAATCCGAGCGGCGGGTGCTCGGCTATTACGTTCCTGCAGCCATGTTTTTCCCCGGCCTTCTCGGCAGTGATAGCGTACTGAGCGGCAACGTCGCGTACATCCTGTACGGCGCAGTGCTGGTAGCCGCGGCGCGAGCGTTGAAGACGGGGCGGTGGCGATGGTTCTATATCGCAGTGCTGGCGGCATCATGCGTCAAGGCGCCGCTGCTTACGTTACTGACGATCCCAATCCTATGCGCGCGGCGGCAGTGGTTTCCTTCGTTGGCAGCGGCCGCCGGAGGCCTGGCACTGTTTGCAGTGGAACCGCTGATATGGCCCGAGCTGTTCCGAAACTATCTGAGGTCCCTGGGACTGGCATTCAGCGTCAATCGCGACTTCGGGTTCAGTCCGGCGGGGCTTTTCAGCGGGTGGTTGTTCGATCGCCGCTTACCGTATTTCCCAGCCTCGATCATCTTTTATGCGATCTATGCGGCGCCTCTATTTGCGGTGCTCGTTTATCTCTCGCGCAGTTATCTTCGGAATGAGTTCAGCACGCGCGAGTGGTTGCCGGTGATGCTGACGGGCGTGATCCTGCTCAATCCGAGGCTCATCGAGTATGACGTGGCACCCCTTGCACTCCCGCTGGCGGTCCTTTGCTGGCGCATGTTCAGCGCGAATCGCGGAATGGCCGCCACGCTGATGCGCGCGGGGTCAGTGTTTCTGGTTGTGAACCTGCTGGCAGCCAGCACCTGGAATCTCTGGAAATTGACGGAGGGCCCGCTGCTGTCGGCATTGTTCCTGACGGGTGCGCTATCGCTGATCCGGTCCCCGTCCGTCGCACCGGAGGGGGCAGGTATTCCTGTGGCGCTGACCGAGGCGTGAGCTTCGCGAACAGCCGATGGATCAACATGCTGAGCTGTCGATGTAGCTTATGTTCCCGGCACCGGTGACAAGGAAGTGACAAACACTGTGCAGCGGGACGACAACTGCTACGGGCACAGGAGCTAGTGTCACTGTATGGAATTCCCAAGCCGGCAGCAAAGCAATCCGTTGTCAAAGGCCATGAGTCATTGCGCCGTACCGAGACGAATTTCCGTCGCGAGGAAAAGCGAAACTCGCCTCGTCGCGAGATTGTTATCGAGCGGACTACTGGCATGCTGTGTCGCGGCGACTGGGTATGGCGCGCAGCCTGCTGGAAACGCAGCCGCAAAGCCGGCCAAGCCGGAGGTGCGCCGGAGCACGAGCATGGAGACGAACGGCGAGGTGAAGTTCCAGCAGAATTGCAGCCGTTGTCACAACGCGCCGCAGGAATTGTCGCCGCGAATCAGCGGGACGGTCGTGCAGCATATGAGGGTTCGCGCATCGCTGAGCGAAGCGGACGCGAGGGCGATTCTGCAATACCTGGCTCCGTAACGCGGATGCGAACTAACGATTAACTGCGCCAATTGAGAGTAGCGACCGCCGACAGCAAGGGCTAATGGCGCTAGAATACCGGCGGGAACGGGTGCCAGCGATGAAGTGCCTTACCGCCGCTTTCAATCCTCATGCACATGCGTCATGGCCATCTCTTTGTTCGCGTGCGGATTGCGCGTTTGCTCCTGGCGAGCGACCAGCTTTTGCCAGCGCATTGAATGCCAGCTAATCCGAACTATTTCCACGATGTGAAACCGTGCCTGATACAACACGAACCGGGCCTGGAAGGAGTAGCGATGAAAGCGTGCCGCGAAATTCTCCTGTGGAGTCGGATACACGATCACAGGTGGTTTGACGATCGGAAACAGGATCCGGCGGGTGGACATGTCCGAAGCGACGCCTATCGGCCGCAATTCTTCCTGCAATAGGAGGTGCAGTTTTGTGCCCGGCGGGCTACCCAGCGCCTTCCTGCGGCTATATAGCTCAAACCAGAGATGCGCTGCCGGCGACAGGCGATCCATGGTCCACGCCGTGAGAGCGTCGGGAGCAAAATCACCCATGAGTTCGGTCATCAGGCGCAGAGAAGCGCCGATGCGAACTGCAACTGACGGGTCATTCCCGCAGAGCGCCCGTACCTGACACCAGAATTCAACATCGTTGCGGCGGGTGTGAGCGTGGCGATAGAACTCGAGGTACTGGGACAGGCGTGAATATTGCGAACAGATGTTTCTGTAACAGTGCAAGGCCTGCCCGATGAAGATGTCTGGAGGGGAAAGAACTGGCATTTTCACGCCATTGAAGTCACGCTCCAACCTGCGAGCCAGCCGCGTATCGGGGCCATCAGTCTCCAAATGAAGTTCGACGCGACGGCCTTGACGCGGCCGGTAAGCGTCCTCGGGCGCTCCCCATCGCGCAATATGGTCCGTTGCGAACTCCCAGATACGGGCGGTTTCCTTGCGAACCTTATAACCCCGATCTTCCAAAACTCTGCGAGCATTCTCGGCACATTCCTTCGCAACCAGGAAATCAAGATCTGTCTGCGAGCGCAGCCACAGCTTCGGTACTGAGTCAGGGTTGTATGAGTTCCCCTTCGCAAGGGCATACGGAACGCCCTCGCGGCGGAATGCTGCCTGGATATCCACGGAATCCGCCATCAGCATTGCGGTCCGCTCGCGATTGCTCTCGAGCCTGGACTTCATCTGCGCGTATGTCGAGGAAGGAATGGCCGTCGCGAGGCCAAGTTCCTCCGCGCGGTCCAGGAAATACACCGTCATGCCCGAGATGTCCATCCAGCGCAGGAGGCGTTTCCATTCGCCGAGACTGAGAACGCCAAAACGTGGAGAGATCTGAGGTGGATCGGCGAAGAGCAAAAGCACTGCATGCCGCAGAGCGTACTTTCGGTCTACGCCGCCGCCGGGTGTTTCGAAAGAGTTCAGGTGGATTCCCATAATGCCGTTGTCGCGAATATATCCGCGGGTGAATCGGAAGATTGTCGCTGCAATGTCATTTGAGTGTCTCATTTGCATCAGCGGCGGGCATGGTCGCATAAATCGGAAGCGCTTTGCGAAATGACAAAGGATTGACATGCGGATAACTGCGCAAAGACAAGTAGGAGCCGCGCAATTCTTATAGTGCAGTTATGAGACGATCGAGTGGCTCCATACCGAACCCGCGTCCCGCCCTTCTGCTGAGTCTTTGCCTGGCGCTCTTCAGCTTTGCCGGCGTTTGGCCCTGCGCTGCTCAGGACACTCCGCTGCTTTCCGGCGGCATGGGCTTTTTAACCAAGACGAATGCCGGAGCGACCAGCTATCAGCCGATCATTGAACCGTTGGCCGCGGCGCCAATCGGTCAGCATTTTTTGGTGGAGACCCGCGGCGCGATTCTGGAGAGCTTTTCCCCCAAGGGCGGCAACCAGCCCGGCTACAACCATTCGCACTTCGCAGCGATGACGTATTTGCAGGGCGATTACCTCGCGTCTTCGCACCTCACCGTTGTCGGCGGAAGCTTTCTGACTCCCTTCGCGACGTACAACGAGCGTCTATCGCCGGTATGGATTTCGAACTTCCAGGACGGTCCATTGATCGCCGGACTGGGTTTGATGTCGACCGGTGTGGGAGTCGGCGGTGAACTCCGCGGTTCCGCCTATTCCAATGACAATGTTGCGATCGACTACACGGGATACTTTTCGGCGCGCAGCGCGAACAAGCAATTCGCCTCGGACCGATCGACCGGCATGCGCCTCAACTTGTATGCGAAAAAGGTTGGCCTCGAAGTAGGCACCTCCTATGGAAGACTGCTGCAGGGCACGCAGGAGAACTTCTACGGCACGCACCTTTGGTGGAGGCCGTTGAATACGGCGTTTCAATTCCGGTCGGAGTATGCGCGCGGAAAGCACGCGCAAGGCTACTGGTTCGAGGCCAGCTACCGCACCAAGGCATTCGGAGGGCTGGATAGCTGGGTTGGGCGGTTTGAACCATTGTTCCGCATGCAGCAGGTCTTGCGCATCGACAAGGCGGCCAGCGATGGCGTCGCCGGCGTCGGCACCCAGCGCGTCGATTTCGGTCTCGACTACAACTTCTCTCACAACACGCGCATTCTTACCAGCTATTCCCGCCAGTTCGCTTCCACCGGCAACAAAAACATCTGGGAGACCGGAATTACATACCGGTTCCTCTTTCCTGCGTGGAGAGGCAAGTCAAAGTAATCATCGACGAGCGGTCCCGGGTGCAGAGGCTGCTCCTGTCTACGGATAACCGGACGAGACATCTGGGCCAGCCAGTGCTTACTGCCCATCCTTCATCTTGCTTACGGCCCAATCCAGCAGGACTGCTTCCGGTCCGGTTGCGGTACGCCGCATATCCTGGAGGACAGACACGCTATTCGTGTCCGCTTGCCATGCGGCGACCTCGATGGCGCGACGGCGTATCTGCGGGATTGTATTGTGCAGCGCTTCACGTACCGCGGGAAGGACGGCGGGCCCAGCCTTTACCAAAGCCCATTCGGCCCGGTCCGCCACCTGAGAGTCCTCCGCACCCAGGGCCTGGATGGCGGCTTGCGGTGACGCAGCGATCCGGTCCCAAAGTTGAAACGCAGCCGTAGTGGCATTGCCCCAGGAGAAATCTTCGCCTGGACGAAACGCCTGCTTTTCCAGCAGCGGAGTCGCTTCGGCCGTTTTCAGCATCGCAATCGCCCGCACCATCTGTTGTTGCGAGCGATAGAAATCTGTAATGCGGCGCGTTTCATCATCGGTGAGTTTCGGTTTGCCGCGTTGGACATAGTCCTTCCACAGGACGCTCACCTGCCGCATCTCCTCATCAAGCGCCGGAGGCACTGCATGCAAGGCAGCATCCGGTTGCTGCTGCGCAAGCGCAAGCGCGGCGGCGCCCCTGACGGCGAGATCCCTATTTTGAAGGAGAGCCAGCAAGGGTTTTGACGGTACGCGGCCCGGCATATGGCTCATCGCGATCAGCGCTGCCGTCAGCACCTTGCTGTCGGAATCATGGAGAAGCGGGAGAAGCACTTCCGCAGGCTGCCGCAAAGTTCCAAGCGCCCACGCGGCAGTGGCGCGCACAGCAGGCTGCCGGGACGAAAGAGCTTCGGCGAATACAGACGGAGAGGTGTGTGGCCTTGCGTCCAGCAGAGCGAGCGCCGCGGCCCGCGATACGCGCTCGTCAGGATCATCGAGACAGTGCACGAAGGTGGCCTGCAGGTTGAATCCGCGATAACGGCCGAGCTGCAGGATGGCACGTGCTCTGTCGTCGGCGTCGCCGCTAAATGAACTGCGCTTCAACTCGCCGATTGTCCGTTCAACAGGCTTCCCGGCAGCATCGGCTCCAAGGCGCGGATAATCGACATTGATGGCGTCCGCCCCATCTGCTACAGCCCTTTTCATGGCCTGCAGATCCATATCGTGTTCGCCGGCGGAAAAGTTTACGACAACCTTCTTTCCCTGCGCATGGAGCTCCTGAATCTGTTTTAGAAGATCGCCCGGCTGCAGCCAGACCATATCGCCGCCTTCGCCCATGGCAGCAGGGTAGAGTTGTTTCACCCCATCCGACTCTCCGCCGAACGTCACCTGCTCCAGCATGTTCTCCTGGCGCAGAAGCTGAAGAATCTGCGCCGCCATGCCTGGAGTTTTCATGTCCAGATGCAGACGGATGCCGTGGTCCCGGGCATAAAGCAGCGCGTCCCGAAAATGGGTGATGCGCAGCCCCGCAAACCGTTCCCCCATCCACGAACCGGCATCCATGCGCGCAAGTTCACCGTAGTATCGGCCTTCGACCGTTCCCGTGCCGTCGGTCAGGTGCTCCAGGATGCCGTCATGGTCCAGCACCAGTTCACCGTCCAGCGTGCGACGGATATCGATTTCCACCATGTCGCAGCCGAGCAGCACGGCCTGCTCCAGTGACTCCATCGTGTTTTCAGGAAGGTCTTCATTGGCGGTGCGATGGCAGAAGAGTTGTACGTTCTTCATTTGCGCGTGAGCGTCCAACACCGCGCATGCGGACCATAGAATCAGCGAATGAATCAGGAGCCGTCTCATCCGTTATCTCCTTCTCAAAGAACCGCCTTGGCGTCGGCGACAGCAGTTGCGGAAGTCGCAGTGTTGTCCCTGCCCAAGGTGATGCGAAGCAACAACGCAACCACTGCCGCTGCGATCGCGATTCCGACGAACACCGGGCGATAGCCAAAGCGCGTCAGCAATGTTCCTGTCAGTGCGGTGATTCCTGCTCCCACCAGTGCGTTGCAGAACATGAGTGTGGCCGAAGCCATGCTGAGGTCGCTCTCCGGCGTGCGGTTGACCAGTAGCGAATACAAGCCTGGCGAATTCATCCACTGCATGCCGGCGACGACGAGGTACGCCCCAATCGCCCATTGGGCCTGGCCGGCGACTGCGAGCAGAGCGAACTCCAGGGCCACCATCGCTTCCATCAGCACCACGCCTCTCACCAGGCCGATGGCGCGAAAGACTACTGGAGCCAGCAGGCCGAGGACAAACTGTGCCGTCAGCGTGATGGAGAAGATGACACCGATACGTGTCATCGGCACGTGTAGCTGTCGTTCGAGATAGATATTGGCGAAGGGATTGAAGGCCGCCAGAACTCCAGACCACAGCGCCATTACCGGAAGGAATTTGACAAGAAAGGATTGAGCGCCGAGGTGCTGAAGCCATTCCCAACGCACAGCTCCCACCTCTGCATCCTTGGACTCCGGCTTGGGAATCCGCAGCGTCGCCAGCGGAATCACTCCAAGGAACGCCACCAGGCACGCGCACACCAGGATGAGCCGCTTGACCTCGGCAGCCTGCCAATGGAGGCCAACGTAGTTCATCCACTGCTGCAGGTACCCGCAGACCACGCCGCCGAAGGCGCTGACCGCGATTCCAGTGGAAAAGATCAGGCTGAACCCGGCCGGCCGGCTCTTTTCTGTGGTGACGCTTGCAACGACCGGCAGAAATCCAGCGCCCCAGCAACATAGGACAGAACCGGTCACGAAGGCGAGCACGAATTGAGCGGGCAGCTGAGTCCAACACGCCCGCGCAATCGAAACGATGGGCGCGCCAATGACGGCACAGAGGATTAGGGGTTTGGTCCCGATTTTCTTGCCGAACCATCCCGCGGGCAGGAGGCCTGCCACCGAACCGGCAGTCATGGTCCCGCCGATCCATCCGATCATGCGCTCATTGAAATGGAGATCGAATAGATAGAGGTTGAACAGGAAGACGTAGATGGAAAATCCGGCGTCGAAACAGAGCGCAACCAGAAAGAATTTCCAGAACGAGTTTCCCAGGTTCTGCTCGGCAAACCAGCGCCTCGGGTTCCGCCAGAAGGCGACGGTGGAGCGCGCCTCCTCAATTTGCGTTCCGGCCACCATCAGGAGCCGTTCCGGACCAGAGCTTCGAGCCGGGCAATGCCTTCGTTGAGGTCGGTATACCGAAGCTCAAATACATCCAGGTCGAGCAGCCGTTCGATGTCCTTGTACCGGCGTTCCTTCGAGTGCGCCGGGCCGCACATGAATTGCCGGGCTGAGTAACGGACGACTTCCTTGGAGTATGGCAGTAATTGGGTAGGTCCGCCATGCGAGCGATTGATGAAGACGATGTAATGCGCCTCCTGCGACTGCGCGAGGCGGAGGTTCATAGGAGCAGTCGGCAATTCAATCGAAGGCTTGCCGCCGCCCCTGGGCGTAAGGGGAAGCCCTTCGACCTCCGGAAAGAGCTCACTTGCATGCGGACGCAGACGTACTTTGTGGCAGTTTCCCGCGAACTTCAGACCCTTCTCGCCGCCAAGCAAAAGCGCTGAGTCATCGGCGGTATAGGTCCATCCAGCACGCGCGCAGGCAAACGAGAGAGTCGACTTGCCCGCTCCTGAGTCTCCCATCAGCAAAATGCCGCAGCCGTTCAGCGACACAAAGCCTGCATGGACGGAGGTTGCGTACGTCGCGCTGATGTGGGACGGGGCAAGATGGTCCAGCATGAAATATCGCAGCATGGTCCCATACGCGAGCGAGCCCGAAGTGAGCGCGGCAAAGCTTTGCTGCCTGTTGAGGTCCAGAAGAAAGTGGTGGTCGGAGTCGGCAATCCCAATGATGATGTTGCCTTGCAGGCGATGTTTCGGCTCGGGGAAGAACTCCGAAATCTGCTTTTCATTCACCATCACCTCGGCGCGAATCGGCTCGGTGTCAAATTGTTTTTCAAAAGGCGCCCACAACTCATCGACCAGCGCAAAAACCTCCTCGCGATTCGTATGGACCTCGAAGGGAAACCCATAGGGGAAGAAGGTGCGCTGCAAATGCAGGACCGGCCCCTCCATGAAGTTCCGCGAAAAGTCAGGGGCCTCTCCGCGCCTGCACGCATCCTCAATCTGCTGGATCGTCTGCTGCTGCAATGTGCCTCCCCGGGGTCTTCTGTGCCCGCTGTTTAGAACTGAAGTTTAGCGGCAAACTGAACGATGCGAGGATGCGGGCCGCCCTCCTCACCGAAGATCTGGCCGAAGGACGAACTCGCCACCGCTGGCTGGTTCGGGTCGCCATAACCAAGGCTTGTGTTCGGATTCGCAAACTGCGGCGTATTCGTGAGGTTGAAGGCCTCCGCGCGGAAGCGGAAATTCAGCGCCTCTTTTACCGGGAAGACTCTCTCGACCGCAAAATCCACACTGTGCTGTCCGGGTCCGCGTACGTAGCCCACGGGGCTGTTGCCGAAGTCCTCATCGGCGATGCTTGTTCCAAAAGGAGCCTCCGGAGCGCGCTTGAAAGCGTTCGCATCCAGATAGCGCCCGTCGCCTACGACGCGCGAGAACAGCGACCCCTTTGTAGAAGGATTGCTTCCGCTGGCTTGAGCGCGATTCTCAAAATTCCCATAGACCGAGCCCGCATTGGCATCGAAGATGCTGAGTGCGGCGCCGGATTGAATCACTCCAATGCCGGCAAATTCCCAACCGGTCAAGGCGTAGCGTGCAGCTTTAGGGATGGACTGTAGACTGGGTACCGTCCAGGTGAAGTTCGCTACCAGCCTCTGATCGCGATCGTCGCCGGCCAGGCCATAGGAAGATCGGCGCAGGTTGCGCTGATCGTTGGTTGGCAACTGCAGCTCGAAGGTGTCGAGACCGCCCTCGCCATTGACCTCATCGAGGTTCTTGGACCATGTGTAGTTCGCCTGGAACTGCAGATTTCCCTTGAGCCGTTTGGAAATGCTTGCCTGGAGCGAATTGAAGTTGGCGACGAATCGGGAGACGGTAAACAGCGACCCCTGAGGCACACCCTGGAAGGGCTGGCGCGCTGTCACGTTATTCACTGAATTGGTGGTTTCACCATTGATGGGATTTTGCGGGCTGGCGAGAAGAGATTGATTGAACTCGATCTGGCCAGGCCGATTGCGCGAAGCACTGCCTACGTAGCCGACCTGGAACAAGTAGCTATTTTTGAAGGCGTATTGAAGGTTGAGATTGAACTCCTGGGTCAGGCCGTCCTTCACATTAGGGTCGGTGCCCTGCGTAAACGGAAGCGGTGTTGCCGCGCTGCGCGGAACGAACACCGGATAGGCGGAAGGAGGCAGCACAGGCGAGACATATGGATTCTGCAGCGTGGCCGCGCCGTTCGATGCGCCGAAGACAATATTGAGTGTGGAATACGGCGGTTGCGCCAGGCCGACCTCCGCGAGATTCGCGGCGTGCTGGTCGTAGTACCATCCGTAACCGCCGCGCAGCACCAGAACGGGGGCATCCGTCATCTGCCACACGAAGCCCAACCGCGGAGCGACATCGCCCTTTGGTGTCCGGTAGAGTCCGGCCCAGGACGTGCGCGTAACGCCAACCGGGACCTGCCCCTGGAAGTTCGAGGGAACAGTGAAACCGCTGAACGCGTTGCTGGGGCCGGGATTTGCCGCGGCGATGTTGGCGTCGAAATTCGCCATCCTCCCGGCGGTCTCTGTCGGCGCGCCAAAGATCTCATAACGGAGACCAGCGTTCACCGTCAGCCGTGGAGTCACTTTGATGTCATCCTGCGCGAACGCGGAGAGGTCGTTGTAACGCTCGTTGCGCCGGAAGATCCCGCCGCCGGATTGCGTGGTGCCAACGTTGCTTGCGCCCTGCGGACTGCCGATCTGCGCGGCGCTCTGGCCAAGAAGAAAGTCTTCAAAGTCCGGAACCTGCAACAAGCCATCGGTTTCTTCAGGGGAATTGATGTCCACCTGGCTGCGCCTGAATTCCGCCCCGAACCGCGCATTGTGGCGGCCGTGGGTGTATGCGACCGTGTCCTGGTAGGTGAAGGTGTTCGTTACCTGCCATTCGAAAGGCGTACCCGCGTCTCCGAGCATAAAACCGCCAACCCAGATACCGGGCGAATTTCCAGTGCCGCCGCCGGCGGACCCGGTCGGTATCGACATGCCGAGCTCTTGCGCGGTGAACGGGTTCTGGATGGTGGAAACGCCATCAAAGCGGGTATATCCCAAGCGCGCAACATTGACGAGCTGCGGTGAAAATGTGTGCGTCTCCGAAAGAACGAAGAGTGTGTTCCTGTCCAGGGCAGTAGTGCCCCATCCCGGCACATTGGCAGCGCCGTTCGGCGAAAAGGCCAGTGATCTGGGAGCGCGCGCATAGAAGAAGCGTCCCGCCAAAGCGTCACGGCTGGTCAGATTCTCATCAAGGTTTACCGTGAACTGATTTTCACTGTAGTGCGCGGGTATTTCGTAAACCGACAATCCTACCGGGAATTGATCCGTGGGGTCAGGGCCGCTATTGGGAAGAATGATCTGCGGGCTGGGCACGGCGAACTGCCCATTGGGAAGCTTCGCATTCAGAACCGCGAGCGCGACTGGGTTGATGTTGGAACCATCGCAAGCTACCTGGGCGCCGCCTGCCTGGGTAAAGTAACCGGTGGAAGGCTGGCCCGCGCTGTTCAGGTGGCCGGAAGGGCAGAACTGTGCGCCCAGCGTGCGCGCGGAGCGGTCCTGCGTCAGCAGCGGCAGGGTCGCAGAGGAGCTGTTGCCAAGCCCGTTGACTTCAAACAGACCTTGATAAGAGACGAAGAAGAATGTTTTATCGTGCCGCAGTGGACCACCCAGCGCAGCCCCGAACTGATTGTGTTTCAACTCCGCGCGAGGCTGTCCGGCCAGCTTCGAGAAAAAGTCGTTGGCGTTGAAGATGTCGTTGCGAACGAACTCCCAAACGCTGCCATGGAAGCGGTCGGTTCCACTTTTACTGATCAAGTCAACGCTTGCCCCGCTTTCGCGGCCATACGCCGCGTCGAAGTTTGCGGTCTGCACGCGGAACTCCTGGATGGTATCGGGAGCGGGTACGGCTGCGCCGACAATCGAGCTTTCCGAATTTGCGGCAGAATTCTCTGCAATATTGTTGGCGTCGACGCCGTTGAACTGGATGTTGTTCGCGGTTGGCGTCGCTCCATCCGAAGCAACATTCTGCGATCCGTGGCCGAGGACAGTCGGCGTGGGCAAATCCACAATCACACCGGGCGCCAGCGCCAACAGCTGGGTGAAGTTTCTGTTCGCCAGAGGAAGAAGCTGGATCGCCTTTTCGTCCACCAGCTCGCCGATCGCCGAGCTCTCCAACTCCGCCACGCTCTCGGCGTCATTGACATTGACGTCCACGGTGCTTGACGCAATCATCAACCGCACGTCCACGGAATTGGTCCGGCTTACGGTGACTTCCACGCCGCGGATACTGCTTTCAGCAAAGCCCGCCGCCTTGACCGTGAGGTCATACGTGCCGGCCGGCAGCAGCTGCACATGGAAGACACCATCGCCGCCGGTCGCGACAGACCGCTCGATCCGCGTGTCCTCATCGAGCGCCACCACCTGAGCATTGGGCACGACGCGGCCGGAGGGATCGAAAACCCGGCCGGCAAGAGCGCCGGTTGCCGGAGTTTGTGCGGCCAGAACGGTTGCCGGAAGCAGCCATAGAGCTGCCAGGCGCGCAACCCATGCTTTGGTCTTTGCGTGTATCACTGAGAACCTCATTCGTCCATCCAGAATGTGTTGGCGTTTGACACCAAGTATTAGAAGGGATTGAGGTTCGAGTTGTTATCTATTTGTCACGAGTTTGTCTAAATATCGACGACGGAGGGAATTTACAAACAAGTGACAAATGCAGCATTGCCGGATGACAAATAACAAAGTATGCGCCGCTACGCTGAACCCCAGCATGCGGCGCTTTTCATCTTCTAAATACGGCGCGCGGCCAAGAGGGGGAATGGATGAGGTTTGAGAGAGTCGCAAAGGCGCTGGTGAGCGCGATGATAGCGTCGGCGTTTGCCGTGCCGCTTGCCAGCCCGGCGAAGGCCGCCGACGAGCCAAAGCGGATTGAGATCACTGCGAAGCGGTTCTCCTATTGGCCGTCAGAGATCACCGTGAAGAAGGGGCAGCCGGTGGATCTGGTCTTCCACACTGAAGATGTGGCACACGGTATCCGCTTCAAGGAGCTCGGGCTGCAAACCGAGATTCCGAAAGGAAAAGAGAGCGAGCTGAAGTTCACGCCGGAGAAAACCGGTGATTTTGAGGGGCACTGCTCGCGCTTCTGCGGCACCGGGCATGGTTCCATGACGCTGATGCTGCACGTGACGGAGTAGAACGCAATGCGCACGACGGAACGGAGAATCGGGCGCAGGGTGGCCGTGGGCGCGGCGTTCCTGGCTGCTGCGGCGCTGGCGGGATGCAAGGCAAGCGCCCCGGGAAAGACGAAGACCGCGATGATGAACGTGGCGAAGCGGTGGTTGTTCATCGGCGGCAGGAAGGACCGGAACCCGATGGCGGCGAATGCGCAGTCGATCGCCGACGGCAAAGAAGCGTTCGGACATTACTGCATCGTGTGCCACGGGTTGGACGGGCAGAACACGGGTGTGCCGTTCGCGGCACAGATGGATCCTCCCGTGCCGTCGCTGGCCTCGCCCGCGGTGCAGCGATATACGGATGGGCAATTGAAGTGGGTGATCGAAAACGGCGTGGCGCCGTCGGGAATGCCGGCGGCGCGCGGCATCCTCAGCGACGACGAACAATGGTCGATTGTGATCTACCTGCGGCATCTGCCGCCGGCGGGAAGCCTGGGCGAACCGGGAGTTTACGGCAACTAGGGCTCCGTATGACGACCGGCCATCACGGGCAAGAAGATTTGCAAGCCGGGCCGGGCTGTAAATGCAAGGAGGCTGTTATGGAAGCGACGAAGAACGGAACAGACGCGAAGCAGGCGCGAGAGTGGTACGCGTTGCACACACGCGCGCGACATGAGAAGGCAATCGCGGCCCGGCTGGGCGAGCAGGCAACCGAGGTATATCTTCCGCTGCACCGCAGACGGAAGAAGTGGCGCAACGGCGTGCATGCGGAAGTGGATTTCCCGCTGCTGCCCTGCTATTTGTTTGCACATGTTGGAGCAGAGGACCGCGCCCGTTTGCTGGAGACAAAAGGGGTGCTGGGCTTTGCAGAGCAGCCGACAGTAACAGAAGAGGAGATTGCGCGGTTGCGCGCGGCGGCGACGTTAAAGGCGGTCCCTCATCCGCAGCCGGACGGAGGCGAACGCGTGCGCATCGTTAGCGGACCGCTGGTAGGCACCGAAGGCTTTCTGGAAAGGACGGACGGGGAGTGTCGCGTGGTTCTGGCATTCACGCCGATGCGGCGAGCGATCGCAGTGGCCGTCGGTGAGCAGGAGTTCGAGCCGGCGAGAAGAGCGGGATGATGAATGCCAGACAACGGTAATCCTCGGTGTGACAGCGAGTTGGCTATATTTGTCACGGCGATGTAACGAGGCTGTCATTTGTTCTCCGGCGGGATTGCATTCTTCTGACAAACTGCCGAGACTTGGATTTGCGCACTCTCGGTTAGCTGCCGGGCACTTCAAGAGGATGCAGGGCGCGCATTGGTTTGGAGGCGTGAATGAGCGCGATTCTAGTGGTTGAAGACGATCCCCGTATCCAGAAGGCGCTGCACCGCCAGTTCACGACGGAAGGATTCACAGTGCATGTTGCCGGTGATGGCGCCGAAGGGCTGGCGGCTTGTAAATCGCTGCGACCGGCCGCGGTGGTTCTGGATCTGATGCTGCCTGGCATGCCGGGGCGCGATGTGTGCAAAGCAATCAAGTCGTGGTCGCCGAACACGCCGGTGGTGGTGCTAAGCGCCGTGTCTGAAGTGGCAGACAAGGTGCTGCTGCTGGAGTTGGGCGCAGATGATTACGTCACAAAGCCATTCAGCCCGCGCGAGCTGACCGCCCGCCTGCAGGCGGCGATCCGGCGGACACAGCGGCCGGCGAGCGGAAGCGCTACCGCAGTGCAGGTGTCGTTTGGCCTGGTGGCGGCGGACTTCTCCGCGATGGAGTTCTCACGCGACGGGGTCCCCGTGGCGCTGACAGCGAACGAGATCAAGCTGCTGCGGTACTTTATTGAGCATGCCGACAAGGTCGTTACCCGCGAAGAGCTGCTCAACGACGTGTGGGGCTATACGTCATACCCGACGACCCGCACGGTGGACAACCAGGTGATGAAGCTGCGGCAGAAGCTTGAGGCCGACCCGGCGCGGCCGGTGCATTTTCGCACCATGCATGGCATCGGATATAAGTTCGTAAGCGGAACCTGAGAGCCATGGCCAAGCGAAATGCAGGTCTGATGCATGGGTTGCGCATGCGCACTGCGCTGCTGCTGCCTTTGCTGCTGCTTTCGTTTGGGGGAACGCCGCTAAGCCTGCTGATTCTGCAGACAATCGTGAAACAGCAGGCGCGCGCGGGGCTGGCGTCGGACCTTCAGCATTCAGTGCGGACCTACCAGAACCTGGCGCAGCAGCGGCGCCAACTGCTGATGCGTGAGTCCGCGCTGCTGGCCGATCAGCCACTTCTCAAATCGCTCATGGTCGTTTCGCTGACCCACACGAACACCAGCGCGGACACACGCACGATCGCCGACGAAGGGCAGGATTTTTGGCGGGTGAGCGGGTCGGACTTCTTTGCTTTGCTGGACCGCGACGCCAAACTGCTGGTTTCCTACAATCGCGGCGCGCCGCTGGAACGGGTTGCGGTGGAACAGGGCCTGGAGAGCTGCCTGCAGCATCCGGAGGATTCGACGCTGCTGGTGCTGGACCACCGGTTATACGAGGTGTCGATCCAGCAACTGGTCTTCGGGGACCAGATCAATGGCAGCCGGCTGGGCTTTGTCGCGGTTGGCTATGCCGTGGATGAGAGTGTGGCGCACGAAGTCAGCGAGGCGGCTGCGGCGGACGTTGCATTCGTGGCCCGCGGAAGCATCGTGACCAGCACCCTGCCTGCCGGACTTCAGCAGCAGCTCATGGGACGCACGGATGATCTATTGCGGACTGCCACCGGCGGCCGCGACATTGAGCTGGGCGGCGAGGAATACCTTGCCGCCTCCGTGCCCCTGGACGCGGCAAATTCCGGCGGACCGGCGGGCGGACGTCCGCAGCTCGTGGTGCTGAAGTCCTTCGCGCAGGCCAACCAACTGGTCACGCGCGTCAACCGCTGGGTTGTCACCCTGGTGCTGCTTGCGCTGCTGGCGGGCGCGATCATGCTTGTCTCCATTTCGCGGACCTTCACGCGGCCGATCGAAACGCTGGTGGAGGGCACACGCGCGCTGGCGCGGGGCAACTTCGACTATCGCCTTCATGAGGGAGGCGTAGAAGAGATTCGTGAGTTGAGCCGCGCCTTTGAGCGCATGCGCGTCGAATTGCAGCGCACGCAGAGCGATCTGCTGGACTCCGAGCGGCTGGCGACGATCGGGCGCATGGCGAGTTCCATCTCGCACGACCTGCGGCACTATCTCTCGGCGATGTACGCCAATGCGGAGTTCATGAGCAGCGATTCGCTGCCGGCCGCTGAACGGGAGGAGCTGTTCCTGGAGGTGAGCGCGGCGGTGCAGGGCATGACCGATCTGCTCGATTCGCTGCTGCTGTTCACGCAGACCGGACGGGCCCTGCAACCGATGCATGACTCGATTGCGGGGGTGGTGCAGCGCGCGATCAGCCTGGCCCGGTCGCATCCCGCGGCACGGGACGTGCGCATCACGGCCGACGACCTGCCGCCGACGGAGGCGCAGATCGATGCGAAAAAGCTGGTCCGCGCAGTCTACAATCTTGTGCTGAACGCATGCCAGGCAGCTAGACGCGGTAAAGGACAGGCCCTTGTAACGATTCGAGTCACTGAAGATCAACAGAGTATCCGGATTGAGGTGGCGGACAACGGACCGGGAGTGCCGGAATCGATCCGCCAGACCATGTTCCTGCCGTTCGTGAGCGAGGGCAAAGAAAGCGGCCTGGGGTTGGGACTGACGCTGGCGCAGCAAATCGCGCAGGAGCATGGCGGAGGAATTGAGTTGAAGAGCGGGAATGGCACGCAAAGCGCCACGGTATTTGTGATTACCCTGCCGAAAGCGGCGCTGGAGGCGCTGGGAGCCGCCGCGGACCGGAGGGCGCTCCATGTCTAAGCACATGACGAAATCTCTGCAATCCTCTTGGTGGTGTATTGCTGTTTGCTGCGCTGCGATGGGCCCAACGGTCATCGCAGCGCAAGCACAGGAGGCGCCCGCAGCGCCGCCCTCGGCTGTGGAGCTGCAGCAGAGGATCGATACCATTTCGGCCGCGCTGGCTGCGACACAACAGCAGATCGAACAGTCGCAGCGGCAGATGCAGCACCTGCAGCAGGAACTCGATGAGTTGAAGCAGCAGATGGCCACGGCAACGCCCGCAGCCAACCCGCCCACATCCGAACCGGCCGAGGCCGGCATCGCGGAACCGGCGAAAGTTCCCATTGAGGAGCGACAGCAGACCACCGAAGCGCAGGTGAAGGTGCTGGACCAGGTGAAGGTCGAGAGCGCATCGAAATATCCAGTACGCATAACCGGGCTGATCCTGTTCAACGGCTTCCTCAACCGAGGGGTGCCGGACAATGTGGACCTGCCCGCGGTTGCGGTACGTCCCAGTGCAACTTCGGGCAATGGAAGCCTCGGCGCGAGCTTCCGCCAGACCATCCTTGGCGTGGAGGGCGATGGGCCTCGCGTGCTCGGAGCGCGAACGTCGGCGAATGTCAACCTCGATTTCTTCGACGGCCTCGCGTACACCAGCTATGGCACATCGGACGGTGTGGTTCGGATGAGGACGGCGGCGATCGATTTCGACTGGAAGAACGATGCACTGGAGGCTGGGATCGTCGCGCCGCTAATCTCGCCGCGATCGCCCACTTCGTTCGCGACGGTGGCGGAGCCGTCCCTCGCAGGAGCGGGAAACCTATGGACTTGGGCGCCGCAGTTGCGTTATACGCACCGCTTTCCGGTGGGCGAGGCGGACCGCCTGCAGATCGAGTTCGGACTGTGGGATGCCTCTTCCGCAGGTTACAACCCCAACCAGCTCTTCCGCGCGGCGAGCCCAGGCGAGCTGACTCAACAGCCGGCGTATGAGTCGCGCGTATCGTATGGCGCGCGCGAAGGCAACGGCGCGGAGATCGGCGTCGGAGGGTACTACAACCGGGAGACGTATCCGGGTTATGCAGGCACGAATTACACAGAGCATCTGGATTCCTGGGCGTCGACGATTGACTGGCGCATTCCGTTTGCGCACTACTTTGAGCTCAGCGGTGAAGGATATCGCGGCCGGGCGATTGGCGGCCTGGGCGGCGGCGTGTATAAGGATGCCGTCAGCGGCACGAGCCCGGTGAGCGGCACGAGCGTACTGCATGGGCTGAACGCGATCGGCGGCTGGACGCAGTGGAAGACGCGCTTCAGCGAGGAGTTGGAGACGGACCTCGCGATCGGGCTGGATGATGGATTCGCGCGCGATTTTCATGCAGTGGTCCAGCCTGCAAACTCTTCCTCCACGCAGCTGCGCGCGCGCAATCGCGCGCTGGTGGCCAACCTGATCTACCGGCCGAAGACGTACATTATTTTTTCGCCGGAGTACCGTAGGATCTGGAGCTGGCCCATCAATAGTTCGGCAAGCACCCTGAACGTCTTCACGTTATCGGTAGGGTTCCAGTTCTAATGAGGAGAGCTGTGGCACGCGAAGCAATGCTGAAGACGATCGGATGCGTGCTGTCGACGATGCTGGCTGCCGGGGCGCTCGCGCAGAGCGTCGATGTGACCGCACATGTATCGATGGAAAACAAGACCGGCGCCGCTCACAAGCGGGCGTCGAGTGCGGCAGACGTAGTGATATGGCTGACCCCGCTGCAACCCGACGCGAACCCGGCGACGATGGGACATCCCGGGCCCTTCCGGCTGGTGCAGAAGGACAAGATGTTCATGCCGCATCTGCTGGTGGTTCCGGCGGGGAGCAGTGTGGAATTCCCCAATGAGGATCCGTTCTTCCATAACGTATTCTCGTTGTTCAATGGCAAGCGGTTCGATCTGGGGCTGTATGAATCGGGCACAAGCCGCGCGGTGCGCTTCGACCGCGAGGGCGTGTCCTACATCTTCTGCAATATCCATCCAGAGATGGGCGCCGTGGTGGTTGCACTGCGCACGCCCTATTGGGGTGTTTCGAATGCCTCGGGTGCTGTGGTGATCCATAGCGTTCCGCCGGGAAACTATCGCATGCATGTGTGGAGCGAGTCCGCGCGTGCTATCGGAACGGATCGGACGGTCCAGGTAGGTGCAACGGCGGTGCATCTCGGGGAGATATCCCTCGAGACTGGGGCCGACCCGATGGCGCATCACAAAAACAAATTCGGCGAGGACTATCGGCAGGACAAGACTCCGTCGTATTGAGCCGCCGCCGCCGGATGGAATATCAGTTCTAAGCAAGGATGCGACCGGATTGGCCCTCAGCAACGCGGGCAGTAATTTGGCTCTGCACTGCGATAACGATCTTGGTGACGCAGGCGGCGAGAGGTTCGCCGGCAGTGTCGCAGTGAATGTCGCTTGTCATCGGCGGCTCGTAGGGGTCGTCGATCCCGGTGAAGTTCGGTAGCTCGCCAAGCAGGGCATTGGCATAGAGCCCCTTGGGATCGCGGCGGATGCAGAGTTCCAGAGGCGCGTCTACGTGGACCTCAAGGAAACTGCCGATGCGCGCGCGTGCGCATGCGCGCGCCCGTCTGTAGGGAGAGATAGCGGCTACGAGCACAATCCATCCCTCTTGGACCATATCGCGGGCGAGCGTGGCGATGCGGGCGACGTTCTCGTCGCGGTCTGCCTTTGAAAAGCCGAGATCGCGGCTCACGGAGTGGCGAAGCTCTTCGCCATCAAGAATGCGGACTCGATAGCCCATGCCGCGAAGCTCAGGCTCGACGGCGCGGCTGAGAGTTGTTTTTCCCGCGCCGCTCAGGCCTGTGAACCAGAGGCATAAACCGCGAGAGCCGTGCATTGTTCCAACTCGTGTGCGGCGCATGGTGAGTTGTGGACCTGCGTGCGGCAGTAAAATCCGCCGCATCAATTGCCCCGCCGACCGTCGATGAAAGTCGGTTACCACTCCAGCGAGATTCATATGAACCACTCCGAGAGATCGCGGTTGAGGTGCCTTTCACTTTGTGGACATCGCCCGCGTAGAACTCATTCGCCGGGCTGGAGTCCGAAGCGGAGATGGTGCCGTCGTCGTCTGGACCATAGGCGTCGCCATCCCTCCCCGGAAGAGCGCACCTGACAACCACGCCGATGACGACGCCGGGAAGTTAGAGAAAAGCGTAATGCCCCGAGTCGAATGGGTTGTCACGGCGTAGTGAGGCGTCCGTCATTGCTTTGTCATCTGCGGAAGGAAACCCTCCGCTTGCGTCCAAACCCGGTCTCCGGCCGTCACACAGGTAGCTATACTTACCCGCAATGACTTCGTTCTCCCGCTATGCCCGTGCGGCCGCTGCCGCCTTCCTTCTTCCCCTCCTTTGCACACCGCAGAGCTTCGCGTGGGGTCACGACGCACACTCCTTCATCAACCAGCTTGCGGCCCGCAATCTTCCCTCTGACGTGCCTGCGTTTCTGCGCACTGGCGCCGCTTTCGATGCCCTTTATTACTACGGCCCGCAGCCGGACCGGTGGCGCTCCGAGGACAACTCCCTCTACAACAGCATGGTGCCCGAGCACGACATCGACCTCGAATGGGCAGACCTCGCCGGTCCGCTCCCACACAAGCGCTACGACTACATCGCGGCCCTCGCCGCAGCGCAGGCTAAACATCCTGAGCTGAAACTCACTCCGGACAAAGTCGGCCTCCTGCCCTACTCCACTGACGAGATGTACACCATGCTCAAGTCCGCGTTTCGCGATTACCGCTCGGCGGTCGCGCACAATGAGGACACACACCCCGTCGAGGCTGAGATCGTCTTTCTCGCCGGCTGGCTCGGCCACTATGTCGGCGACGGCTCTCAACCGCTGCACGTCACCGCCAACTACAACGGCTGGACTTACGGTCCCAACCCGAACGGCTACACCACCGACACTCACATCCATTCGCGGTTTGAAGGCGATTACGTCCACAACAACATCAAAATCGAGGACGTTGCCCCGCTTGTCGCCGCCGCTAAACCCGCTCCGCTCCAGGGTGATGTCTTCGACGACTACGTGACTTACCTCCGCCATTCCAACTCGCTGGTCGAGAAGATCTATCAGCTCGACAAAACCGGCGGCTTCACCGGCGCGGGGACACCCGAGGCCAAGACCTTCACCGAAGAGCGCATCGCCGCCGGCGCCATCGAGCTGCGCGACATCATCTACACCGCATGGCTCCGCTCGGCGGACCCCATCCCCGTCTACCGCGGCAATTGACCGCCGCGCCGCGTCATTCTGGACCGCGCATGGCGCGTGTCCAGAATCCCGGTATTTGTTCTTGCGCATTTTCTCCTTCGCATAATGAAGGGAGGGTTCCTCTTCCGCTCGCATCCTGGGCCCGCAAGCTGTAAGCTCAAAGCTCTCGGCTGACAGCTCAAGAAACCTTTGTCCGGATCCACGAGGTCCGCGTGGCGGAACCATGCCACAATTCCAACATGAAGCTCCGCGCCGCCGCCGTGACCCTCCTCCTCTTTACCCACGCCGCTCTCGCCTGGGGCCCTGACGGCCACATGTGGATCAACTATCTCGCGGGCCAGAACCTTCCCGCATCGGTTCCAGCGTTCCTTCGTTCACCCGCCGCGCTCGAATCGCTAGCCTACTACGGCCTCGAACCCGATCGCTGGCGCTCGGCTGCGGAGCCCGAACTGAACGCCGCCCAGGCCTCCGAACACTACATCCTCCTCGATCTTGCCGAACAAGCTCTCTCCGGCCCGCTTCCGCACCGCCGCTACGACTACATCCGCGCGCTCGCAGCCGCGCAGACGAAGCACCCTGACCTCGACCTCACACCCGAACATGTCGGCCTGCAACCTTACGTCACAACGGAGGTCTATGAGCGCCTCCAATCCGCCTTCCGCGACTATCGCGCCGCGCTCAAAACACACGAAGACCTCAAGCCCATCGAAGCCGAAATCCTCTTCTACGCCGGATGGCTTGGCCACTATGTCGGCGATGGCGCTCAGCCCATGCACACCTCCATCCACATCAACGGATGGGTCGGCCCCAACCCTCACGGCTACATCACCGAGAAGCAATTCCACTGGGCGTTTGAAAACGACTTCGTCAGCGCCGCCCTCAAGTCCGCTGACCTCGCGCCGCTCGTCGCCGCCTCCAAACCGCAGGCCCTCACCGGCGACATCTTCGACGACTACATTAGCTATCTGCGCGGCTCCCGCACCCATGTCGAGACGCTCTACCAACTCCAGAAGTCCGGCGCCCTCACCGGCCGCGGCACGCCCGAATCCCGCGCCTTCACCGCACAGCGACTCGCCGCCGGCGCCGTCGAACTCCGCGATCTGATCTATACGGCCTGGCTCCGTTCCGCCCAACCGCTTCCTCGCTAATGGCAAGCGGAGCAGAGTTTCTTAAAGATGCGCCCGTTTCGACGGGGCCGCCGCGAAGGCGAGCGCCCCCAAACCGGCAAGGTTGACCCAGGCGAACCAGTCTCCCCATAGCTGGTACAGTGTGGCGTCGTGCTGTACAGGAACGGTAGCCACCATGGTCACAAGACTGCCGTCCGCATTGGTGGGCTTCTCTTCCAATACGCGCCCACGATCGTCGCTCACGGTCATCAATCCGAGTTTCGCGTTGCGCGCAATCGTAAAGCCGTCTTCCACTCCGCGCATGATCGCCAGGTGCCCATGCCCTTCGGCATCGACGTTCAGGCCCTGGTCCCAGGCCGGCACCAGCATCAGGCCCGCACCTTCTCTTCCATAGCTCCTGGCAAGGTCGGAATAATCCATGTCACGGCATATCTCGAGGCCAATCTTCCCGGCATCCTGCTTCTGCATATACATCCCGGTCCCCGGAGTGCTTTGACTCTCCCACGTGGGTACCAGATGATGCTTGCGATAGACAGCCTCGAGCTCGCCCGTGGCAGAATACAGCCGCCCCTCGTTGTAATTGCCGTGGCCGGTTACATGCAGCAGCCCGAGCAGCACCTCCGTGTGCGCCTCGCGCGCAGTCTTCTCAAACAGCACATCCACCTTTGCAGACTCCGAATCGGGCACCAGCGCGGTCATCTCAGGAAAGACGATGTATCGCGCACCGCGCTCTGCCAGCGGCCTCACCTGCGACGCATATTTCTGCATCAGCGCCATGATCTCCGGCTCACTCTGGGGAAAGGAACCATCCGAGGCATGCATCTCCGCCATGCCGACGACGACCGAGTGAGCCGGCTGTAGTCGCTCATGAAGGCGAAGCAGCCCATAAGTCAGCACGCATGCATAAGTCACCGCCAGCCCCGCAGCCATCCGCAATCGCGGCTTCGCCGGAACAAAGGCCATTGCGGACAATCCGGCGGGCAAAAAGTTTACTGCAAACGTAATTGCCCATAACCCGCCTAGCGCCGCGAGCTGCAGCACCGGAAGGTCCGTGAGCTGCGTATAACCGGCACTGAAGTAATTTCCCTGCCAGAGGCTGAAAAGATACTCACCCGCAACCACCGTTGCCGGAAACGCCAGCGCAGCGCGCCAAGGCTTGTCTGCGGCCAGCAATCGGCGGTATAAGGCCACTCCGGCGCCGAAATAGAGTCCTGGGACCACGACCGTGATGAGCGTGAGCCACACCGGAAAGTTGACGACATTGTGGATGTAGAACCAGTAATCGCAGGCCGCAGCCAGCGCGCGCGCCAGCAGCGCCGCCGCAAATGCCTGCCACGAGCGCAGGCTGGGAGCCAGTAAAAGAATCGGAACGGGCGCGATCCATACCGGCCACCACATGCGGTGCAGCCCGGATGAAATGTAGTAGCCGGCGGCAGTCAGCAGAATTGCGGCAATGGCAGCCACTGCGCGGCCTGCCGGTTTATTGAGCCAGTCCATACAACAACCTCCGAAGGGAACGTCGAATCAGCCGGCGGAACTCGTCTTCCGTCATCACGAACCGGCCGCCCTGCCATAGCGCGAGATATCCGTGAACGTGGGCCCACAACTCCATCGCCATCTCCCACGCATCGTCCCGCTTGAGCTTCTTTTTCTCCATCCAGCGCGCGAGGATGTCGGCGGTAACATTCAGGGTAGGAGACCGCCGCGCCCGGAAATCGTCGGGGAACCTGCGCGCTCCCGCCCGAGGCGCGGCAAAAACGTAATCGAAGATGCGCGGGTGGGCCAGTCCATAGTCGATGTACCCGTCCATGATGTGGAGCATCGCTGCTTCGAAGCTGCGCTTGCGCGCGGCGCGATCGAAGAAGTCCACAAGGTTTTCAAACTCCGACTTGACGACCGCATCCAGCAACGCCTCTTTGCATGGGAAGTAATGGTAGATGGCCATGGGCGTAATCCCTACTTCCTTCGCTACCCGCCGCATGCTCACTGCCTGCGGCCCTTCGGCTTCGAGGATGCGCAGCGCGGATTCGTAAATGCGGCTTGAGGTCTCTTCGCTGTTTTTCATCTATACGCCGTATACTTGTGCGACCAAGATTACTATACGCTGTATACCTACGCAAGGGACTCCGCCCATGTTCCCGGACTCTGCCCGAGGTCCTACAGAAACTATTCCCCCTTTGAATGGACTCGCCCCTCCGAGTTCGATACCTTGGATACGCCGCATTCCATTCCTCTGAAGGCGCTCTCCATGTCTCGCATCTCCCGCCGCAAGTTCGTTCAAAACTCCTCGCTCGCCGCGCTCGCTCTCCCGCAAGTGCTCCGTGGTACGAGCCTCTTGGGTGCCCCACGTCTCGATTCTGAGACGTGGGAAGCGGCTCCTGCTAGCGCCATCGGTCCTTACACGCCTCCAGCGTCGCCCCGCGCCACGTACAACTTCAATCTCGACTGGCGCTTCATTCGTGAAGACGTCCCCGGCGCCGAATCTCCCGCCTTCGACGATGCCAAGTGGTCCACCGTCTCCACCCCGCACAGCTTCAACGACGTGGACAGCTATCGCGAGCTCATCTCCCACTCGGGCGGCGACAAGGGCACCTACAAGGGCCTCTCCTGGTATCGCAAGCACTTCGTGCTTCCCGCCGACCTCACCGGCCGCCGCATCTTCCTCGAGTTCGAGGGCATGCGCCAGGCCGGCGACATCTACCTCAACGGCAAGCAGGTCGGCCTCTACGAAAACGGCATCAACCCGTACGGGATCGACATCACCGCCGCCCTCGCGCCGCCGGGTGAGCCCAACGTCCTCGCCGTCAAAGTCGACAACACCACCACCTATAAAGAGCGCGCCTTCTGCGCCGCCAATCCCAAAAATCCCGACGGCTCCGACTGCGTCCCCACCGCCTTTGAGTGGAACGCCAACGACTTCAACCCTGACCACGGCGGCATCAATCGCAACGTCTGGCTGCACGCCGTCGGCAAAATCCACCAGACCCTGCCGCTCTACTACGGACTGGAATCGCAGGGCATCTACGTCCACGCGGCGAACTTCAACGTCGCGAAGAAGACTGCCGACATCACCGTCGACTCCGAGGTCCACAACCTCTCGGGCGATCGCGCCACCGTCGGGCTGACCGCAATCATCGTCGACCACGCAGGCCGCGCCGCCGCGCAGTTCGACGGCGACCCGGTCGACATGGTCGATGGCGAAAAGTCCGTGCAGACCGCAACCGGCCCGCTCACCAACGCGCACTTCTGGTCGCCGGACGACCCGTACCTCTATACCGTCGTCACCATCCTCAAGGTCGACGGCAAGGTCGTCGATGTCGCACATACCACCACCGGCTTCCGCAAGACGGCGTTCAAGGGCGGCGTCGGCACCGGCGGCATCTACATCAACGACCAGTTCACCTACCTCAAAGGCTTCGCCGACCGCACCGAAGGCGAGTGGGCCGCAGTGGGCGCGGGTACTCCCGACTGGATGCACGACTACACCCTGCGCATGGTCCGCGCGTGCCACGGCAACTACATGCGCTGGATGCACGTCTCGCCGCAGAAGACCGACTCCGACTCCTGCGACCGCTTCGGCATCGTGCAGGTCTGCCCCGCCGGCGACAAGGAGCGCGACGTCACCGGCCGCCAGTGGGACCAGCGCGCCGAGGTCATGCGCAACTCGATCATCTACTTCCGCAACAGCCCCAGCATCCTCTTCTGGGAGGCCGGCAACACCGTCGTCACCGCAGACCAGATGCAGCAGATGGTCGCGCTGCGCAAGCAGTGGGACCCCGAAGGCGGCCGCGTTATGGGCTATCGCGACAACGACAACATCCCGATGAACCAGGCGCTCACGCCCATCGCGGAATATTACGGCGTCATGATCGCGCAGGCGCCGCAGGCCGACAACCTCAAGAATCCCACTGACCTCTTCCGCGGCTACTCCGCCGAGCGCCGCGACCGCGCTCCCATCGTCGAAGCCGAGGACTTCCGCGATGAAGGCGCGCGCCGCTTCTGGGACGACTACTCGCCGCCCTACTACGGCTTCAAGAAAGGCCCGAACGACACCTACCAGTACACGTCAGAGAGCTTCGCGCTCGCGGGCGTCAAGCGCTACTGGGACTACTGGTCGCACCGCATCTCCAACACCGATCCTGCGCACTCGCGCTGGTCCGGCTACTGCTCCATCTACTTCTGGGATGAGGACGCCGACGGCCGCCAGGACTCGAGCGAAGTCGCGCGCGTCAGCGGCAAGGTGGACGCTGTTCGTCTGCCCAAGGAGATCTACTTTGCCCATCGTGTCATCCAGAACCCCTCGCCCGACCTCCACATCCTCGGCCACTGGACCTATCCCACCGATCCCACAGGCGGCCCCGACGCCGGCCAGCATAAGACCGTCAAGACCGTCTACGTCATCGCGAACACCGAATCCGTCGAACTGCTCCTCAATGGCAAATCCCTCGGCGTCAACTCCAAGGCCGATTCCGGCTACATCTTCTCTTTCCCTGATGTCGAGTTCGCTCCCGGCTCACTGAAAGCCATCGGCCGCAACGCGAGCAAGCAAGTCGCACAGCAGGAACTCACCACCGCCGGCGCTCCCGCGGCTATCAAGCTCACGCCGATCCTCGGCCCCAACGGTCTCCAGGCCGACGCCAGCGATGTCGCGCTCATCGACGTCGAAGTCGTCGACGCCAAAGGCGAGCGCTGCCCCACGGACGACGCCCGCATCGACTTCACCTGCGCCGGCGCGGGTATCTGGCGCGGCGGCTACAACAGCGGCAAAGTCGACTCCACCAACAACCTCTACCTGAACACCGAATGCGGCATCAACCGCGTCTTCGTCCGTTCAACCCCCACCGCCGGCTCCATCACCGTCACCGCCAAACGCGACGGCCTCAAGCCGGCCACCCTCACGCTGACCTCGAAGCCCGTCACCGTCACACACGGCCTCGCCACCTTCATGCCGGCACGCTTACCACTTACGCCGTCATCCTGAGCGAAGGCGAAGGCCCCCTGCATTTGTGTCGTTGTCCGTCATTCTGGAGCGCACGTTGCGTTCCAGAATCCCCGCATTTATTTTGTAAGTTTGTTTGTCATCCCCCGAAGGGGATCTGCGTTTGTCCATGCCCCATCATTCTGGAGTGCGCCCTTTGCAGTCCAGAAATACCCGCATTTCAAGCTCTAAGCTGAATCGCTGTCAGGTGACAGCTCGATAATCGTCTTTCCCTGACAACTAACAACTCAATTCGCTCCCGGCCGCTCCACCTTATCCACCACCAGCACATCCGCCTTTGCCTTTACCGGCTCCAGCTTCAGCCCCAGCTGCTCCTGCACCGCCGTAAACAGGCCCGGCGGCGCATCCGGATCAGCGGCGTGGTTCTCGTCCGTCAGCCACTTCAACTGAAAGTCGTACCGCCCCTTCAACCCCGTCTGGTCCACGATAGGCCTGTCTACCGCCCATAGCATCTCCAGCACAAATTCCGCTATCGACGTATTCGTGTACTGGTACATCTGCCATCCCACGCCATGCCTGCCACGCTCATCCGACTCTCCATTTGGATCGCTCGTATTCACCGTCAGCTTCGATCCGCCTTTGGCTACTGTCAGCGCATAGACGGCCATCTCGCGCTGCTCGCGATGCAGCTTCAGGCCGAACCGCTCCGCAAGCACCTTCCGCACCAGTGTCTGCAACTGCACCACATCCGGCTCGCCATCCACGTTCGCCAAGCCGTCTACGGTCCACCGTTCCGTTTTCGCCCAATCCGGCAGGCCGGCAATCTGGCTCTTATGCACATTGTTGCCCGCCCAGATCAGCATCTCTACCGTCTCGTTCTCAAGCGTCACGTGCCGTCCATGTTGATCGATGTGGTCGCTTTTGGCGAACAGATCACCCGGCTTGACCGTCACCACCTCCCAGTCCGGGTCGGCATCCTTCGGCATCATGGTTGGCGTCGCTTGCGTATCGCCGGGTGCCCCATCCAAGCTCTGCTTGGGTGGGCTCGCGCCAGCCGGCTTCTGCGCCCATGCCGCGCCGCCCGCACCAACCGCGATCACCACCATCGCCCCCGCTGCCGCCGCTCGAATGCACCGCGCTCTCCTCTGCATTTAAACCTCTACGCACGCTGCCGGTTCAGGGTTCCATTCGTTCGTGATGCCGTCATCCCGAGCGAGCGTAACGAGTCGAGGAACCCCCGCATTTTCCTTTTGTCATTCCGCAGCGCTCGTCCCGCTCGACGGGATGAATGCGAAGAAATCCGCTTTCCTCTATAACCATCAACGATCAACTGCCCTCAGTTCGCCCCCGGCCGCTCCACCTTATCCACCACCAGCACATCCGCCTTCGCCTTCACCGGTTCCAGCTTAAGCCCCATCTGCTCCTGGATCGCCGTGAACAAGCTCGGCGGCGCGCTGCCATTGGTCGGTGCGCGCGAGTCGTCAAACGTCCACTTCAGTTGAAAGTCATAACGACCGTTCAGCCCTGTCCGGTCCACGACAGGCCGGTCGGTGTGGAACAGCATGTCCAGCGCAAACTCTCGCATGGTCGTATTGTTCATCCGGACCGTCGCCTGTCCTGCATTCTCGGTGTCGTCGTCGTTCGGAAGACCGTTCGGATCGCCCTTGCTGGCAGTCAGCTTCGGTCCACCCTTCGCCACAGTCAGCGCATACACCGATAGCTCTCGCTGCTCGGTATGCATTGCCAGCCCAA
>DATNAU010000171.1:0-2576 GCA_035572415.1 Acidobacteriaceae bacterium | reverse complement strand
AATCATCACCGTCAGCGCATAGTGACAGACCGCCGCGTCGACCACGCGCTGCTTGGTGACGGGATTGACGCCGCCGTCCGCCAGCGTCGCGCCCATCACCGCCAGATCCCGCGCGCTCACATTCAGCGAGCACTGCCTGGTGTAGAGATCGGTCGCCTGCTTGGGATCACAATAGATCCGGTCGTAGCTCTGCAGCAGCCGGGCGATACTGCGGTTGCGGAAATTCGTCTGCGACGCCGAGGCGTAAACCTCTTCATTGAGCGCGAGCTTGCGCCCCGCAAAACGCGACAGGCCGTCGTGAATGAACTGCCATTGACCTTCCGCTGTAAGCCCCGGCACAAGGCTCGTGGTCGCGATCGCACCCGCATTGACCATCGGATTGGTGCGGCCGGCGCCCTGCTCGACGGCGGCGAGCGAGTTGAACGGCAATCCTGTGGCGTTCGCACCCAGTCTCGCGCGCGCCTCCTCGGGGCCGATCGTCTCGCACACCAGCGCGAACACGAACGGTTTCGACACGCTCATGATCGAGAATTTGAACTCGGTGTCTCCGGCCTCATAGACGCGCCCGCTGGTGCCGGCCACACAGATCCCGAACAGTTCTCGCGGAACGCGCGCGAGCGCCGGATAGACTTGCGAATTGTGCCCGTCACCGTTCGACCTGAAACGCTGGTGCGCATCGGACACCAGCTTCTGCACCATCTCGGGTTCAGGCAGATGCCCCGTCGAAATGTAGGGCTGGTCAGTTTGCTCCGAGATCGAAGGCAAGTCCATTGGACTGCTCCACCCGGCTCGAACGATCCTGCTCGCGGATTGTCGAGCCGTTCGGCAACACGGATTGCGCGCTGAAAAACGATCACTCGACCGCTTCAGCTTTCTTGCTGATTGCACGAACCGTACCGCTGTAGTGTACATCGAGTCAACGATACAACCTGAAAGAAGGTTGGCGAGGTGTTGCGCCTCGCTACAACATTTTGTGACAAATCGCGCAACGCCGACTATGCATCGACTGTACGTACAGCAATCATCCAGCGAATTAAGCGCGAATTTGACTACAGAGGTCACCTCCGGGAATGCGGTCAGCGAACCGTGGTGCGCTCGCGCGCGAGTTATGATACGGTCAAGAGCCTTGCTGCGCGGCCGCTGATCTCTTGAGCGACAAGACTCTTGGACGACAACGCCTTTGGGCGTGTTGAAAGCGCTGTGCGGTCCGCATCAGGTCCATCATCGAGCTGGAGGATACGGAGATGTCAGATCTAATCGCAATCATCTATCCATCCGAAGCAAAGGCCGAAGAGGTGCGGCAGCGCCTGTTCAAGCTGCAGAAGGAATATCTAATCACGCTCAGCGACGCCGTGATTGCGGTGAAAACGGACGCTGGTCAGGTCAAGCTGAACCAACTCGTCAATACGACGGCGATCGGAGCCGCATCGGGCAGCTTCTGGGGACTCTTGATTGGCCTAATCTTCCTCAATCCTCTGCTCGGCGTTGCCCTCGGCGCGGCATCCGGCGCTCTCGGGGGAGCCCTGTCGGATTACGGCATCAATGACGCCTTCATGAAGGAGCTCTCGGCAAGCATGCAGCCGGGCAACGCCGCGCTGTTCGTCCTCATCAAGAACATGACCCCAGACAAGGTGCTGCGGGAGATTCAGGACGCCGGCGGCACGGTGCTCAAGACGTCTCTCGACGACAGCAAGGAACAGAAGCTTCGCGACGCGCTGGCGAAAACCAGCACCGAACAAGCAGCGCCCAAAACAAGCGCCGCCTAAGCGGAGCAACCGAAGTCCGCCAGCCCCGGGACCGCATGCTGATCGATCCGCGCCAGGGCGATATCGAGGACGATGCCGCCAGTCCCGGGCAGCGGTCCCTGCTTGCCATCGCCGGCAGCCTGCTGGTCGAAATCAGTTTGCCCAAACTGCTGTTTGCCTGGACGGTGCTGCTGTTGTTGCCGGCGGTGCTGCTGGGTCTGGCGCCGTTGCTGGTCTCTGCCTGGTTTTCAAAGCTGTCGCAAAAGCTTGCCGCATTGACCGGGATCGGCACCGCACTCGCCTTGCTTGCGATCGTCGCGGTGGGGTGGATCGGATGGCGACCGCTGTTCCGGATCGCCGAGAATAATTTCTGGTCGCTCAACGCGCTCGCCATACAGCCTGGTTACGCGTTCACCCGCGAAGCGCTGCGCCACCTGACGGAACGGGTATCGGGCAAAAAGCTGACCATCGCCGGCCGGGCGCGGTTGCGCAGCGCCAATTCGATGGCGGCCGGTATCGTGCTGTCCGCGTGCGCCGTGCTGATCGCGATGCTGGCCTGGCCCGCCTCGCGCTGGATGGGCGGCTGGAACGACCTGGCCTTGCTGCATCGCCTCGCCTGGCCTGCGCTGGCAAACGCCGTTCTGCTGGTATCGGCCTATCTGGCGGTCGCATCGCTGATGTGGGGATTTGCGGATGCCAGCATGCCGCAACCCGTCGACCTCGCTGCGTTCGATACCGCTTCGTCCGGGGGGCGGAGCTGGCGTGTTGCGCATCTATCGGACCTGCACGTGATCGGCGACCAATACGGCTTCCGCATCGAAAGCGGACGTG
>DATNAU010000170.1:0-3898 GCA_035572415.1 Acidobacteriaceae bacterium | reverse complement strand
AGACCACCATCATCAGCCTCATGATGCGCTTCTACGACATCCAGCGCGGCAGCATCCTGGTTGACGGCGTCGACGTCCGCGAGCAGGACCTCAAAGCTCTCCGCCAGCGCTTCGGTGTCGTTCTGCAGGACCCTTTCCTCTTCACCGGAACCATCGCCGACAACATCCGCCTCGGGTCAACATGGATCACGGACGAGCGCCTCGAACTCGCCGCCGAGGATGTCAACGTGGGCGACTTCATCCGCACCCTTCCGCAGCAGTTCGCCGAACCCGTGCAGGAACGCGGAGCCACGCTTTCCACCGGCCAGAAGCAGCTCATCAGCTTCGCCCGCGCCCTCGCCCACTCGCCGGCCATCCTGATTCTCGACGAGGCCACCAGCTCCGTCGACACCGACACTGAGCACCGCGTTCGCCTCGCCCTCTCGCGCATGATCACCGGCCGCACCAGCGTCCTCATCGCGCATCGGCTCAGCACCATCCAGTCCGCCGACACTATCCTCGTCATGCACAAAGGCACATTGCGCGAGCGCGGCTCCCACCAGCAACTCCTCGCCCAGCGCGGCCTCTACTGGAAGCTCTATCAGCTCCAGTACCGCGATCAGGAACTGGGCGAGCCCGCTGCTATCCCAGCCCGATCCTCGATCACCGCATAGCGCCATTTGATTGGACCGAGCGGCTGAAATTCCCGCCGGAACGATTCTGCATCCCGGCATATAGCCGCTGCCGTATATTCAAGTGTCGAGGTTCTGGGCTGGCTGCGCCCTCTCGCTATCTCTTCTATAGGAGGACCAGTTGTCTCGTTCTATCCTCCGCGCCGTCGTCCTCGTGCTCGCATTTGCACCAGCCTCACTCTTGGCACCTACAGTGCAGGCGCAAACGAAGAATGCTCCCTCGGCTCAGCCGGCGCCCCCAGCCATAAGTTTCACACGCATCCCAAAGGTACTGGAGCCTGACGCAATTGCGCTCTACCCCAATAGCACGGGAGACACATCCTCTGAGGTATGGGACAAAATCTATCTCGGCTTTCGTGTCGTCAGAAACGTCACCCATCCGACGCTCACTCCTGTCCTTCCTCCACCAGACAAGCGGTCCGGGGCAGCGGTGGTTGTTGTTCCCGGCGGCGGCTACACTCTGCTTCAGATGGACATCGAAGGTTGGGCGGTCGCGCATTGGTTGGCGGACCACGGCATCGCGGCGTTCGTTCTAAAGTATCGGCTGAGGCAGACGCCGCCAGACGAAAATGAGTTTACGGCGGCATTGAACCAGGAAATCGCTGGCGAGAATGGCAGCAAACCCGCGCCACCCGATACCGATGCGCCCTTCGCGGTCGAGGATACGATCGCAGCCCTCAAATCCGTTCGCGGAGATTCCGCCAGATGGGGCATTGATCCATCACGCGTCGGACTGATCGGGTTCTCCGCTGGCGCTATGACGGTCATGGGTGCAGTGGTGAAAGCGTCTCCCGCAGACCTGCCAAACTACTTCGGCTACATATACGGGCCGATGGATGCCACTTCGATTGCGTCTCAATACGGGTCGAGGGATGGTTTTACCGTACCGGCGAACGCGCCGCCCATGTTTGCAGCGCTTGCCATGAACGATCCAGCCTTCGGAGGAAAAGGATTCGCTCTCGTCGACAGATGGAACAAGGCAGGCAGGCCTGTCGAACTTCACGCTTACCAGCGCGGCGGACACGCCTTTGGCACCGGTTTGCCCGGTACTACTTCGACCATGGTTATGCCTGAGTTTCTGGCTTGGATGCAGTCGAACGCATTTATTCGCTAAGCTATGGCAGTTGAAGGATTGTGCGAACTCCAGCCTCTCCGTGCGCGTATCTACGAAAGAAGGCCTCACCGCAGGCATGTCCACATCCTTGCCGCGCGGACGAGGGCATCCATCCAACTTCTTCAGGAGGCACTCATGTCTCATCTGTCCCGCCGCTCACTTTTCGCCACAGCCGTCCTGGCTCTCACTACAGCCGCCGCCACCGCCTTCGCGGCCGACGGCACCTTTGACAAGACCCTCTCTCTCAGCGGCGCACCTATGGTTACCGTCTCCACCGGCGCGGGGCATATCCACGTCACTCCCGGCCCGGACAATCAGCTCCACGTCATCGGCCATGTTCACGCCAACAGCGGATGGCTTTCGTCCGGCGATCCCGACGCTGTCATCAGACAGATCGTCGCTAACCCGCCCATCACACAGACGGGCAACATCATCAACATCGGCCACACCGGCGATCACCAGATCTACAACAACGTCTCTATCGACTACGACATCACCGCGCCAAAATCCACTGCCCTCACGGCGCACACAGGTTCGGGAGGCATTGAGGTCTCTGGCCTCTCCGGCTCCGTCTCCGCCAACTCCGGCTCCGGCTCGCTCCACCTTTCGCTCCTGAACTCGACCGACGTCCGCACGCGCACCGGCTCAGGCGGCATCCACATTGAAGGAGCGACCGGCGCGCTCCATGCCAGCACCGGCTCCGGCTCCATCGACATCGCCGGCAGCGTCAACTCCGATTGGAACCTCTCTACCGGCTCCGGCGGTATTCACGCCCATCTGCCGGACAACGCGCACTTCAATCTCAACGCATCCACTGGTTCCGGCAGCGTTCACGTCGATCAGCCCATGATGATGCAGGGCTCGATCAATCACCATCATGTCTCCGGGACCGTCAATGGAGGTGGTCCGACCCTCCACGCCAGCACCGGCTCCGGCGATATAACCATTCACGGCAATGGCACTGCCGCGCAGCGGTAGCTGCCGCTACTTTTCCGCGCGAAACGTCTTGCCCAACTCCTTCTCCGCGAGCCGGAAGTAGTGCCGGAAGTTGTAAATCAGCGGCGACCATTTCTCCGGATCGATGTACCTCTCGCCCAGGACGTACTCCTCCGCGACGTGCACGCGAAGTATCTCCACCTCCGCCGCGATCCCGCCGCCAAGCTCCTCCAGCTTCGCGCCGCGCATCCGGTGCAACTGACTCACGCGCGCCTCCATCTGCACCGCGCACTCCTTCGCACGCGCCGGCTTCACCACTTCGCTCGCCAGCTGCGTGAATCCCGACGCGCCGAACTTGTCCTTCTCAAAGTGAAATTGCTTCGCCTTCAGTTCGGGCACCGGATTCTTCCCCGTCAGCGGCGCCAGCTTCTCCACCTGCGGCCACAGTTTCGGCTCGGGCAGGTTCACCACACACTCCGCATGTCGCGCCAGGTTGTCCGCAGTCTTCGTCTCATCCAGCAGCCCCAGGACCAGCGTCCAACCCAGCGCCCAGAACGATGAGATCGGCGCAAGGTTCGTGCTCCCATCCTCATTGAGCGAGCTGACCAGCGCCACCGGCGTCCCAAAGTAAAGAATCTTCGGCTCAATCGTGCGAAACTGCTTCTCCCCCATCGGCAACCCCTCGCAATTCAAAAAATAAACACACGGCTGAAATGGTGCCTCCCGCAATGCGTCGCGGATTTACTTCTCCAGCATCTTCAGCGGCTCCTCATCGATGCCGATATCGCGCCGCCGCCACGCGCGCAGCGGCTCGCCCACCAGCGTCATCAGCAGCACTGCGGCCATGATCTCCACTCCGCTGCGCCATCCCTGCATCATCCCCAGCGCGATCAGCAGCGTCGTCGCAATTGCCGCCGGCTGCGTCGCGCGCAGCAGCAGCGTAAGCAACACTGTTATCGCGGACGCAATCGCGGCGGCCCACACCCGCGCCAGCGGCACGCTTCCAGCACCGACGGCCGCCACCCCATCTGCTCGCATTACCCACACCGCGCCGAGCCCGGCGAGCACGCCGATCAGATGCCCAACGATAACGTTGTACGGCCGCGCGCTCTGCCGCTCGGGAGTTTCAACCAGCTCATACGCCGTCGGGCCCAAGCTCGCAAACAGCAGAGGCGCA
>DATNAU010000169.1:0-15359 GCA_035572415.1 Acidobacteriaceae bacterium | reverse complement strand
CGTGCCGCCCTTTCCCACCGAGATGCTCAGTTCCGACACCATGCGCGCGCTGCTCGAACATCTCGGCCAGACATACACCTACATCGTCATCGACTCGCCCCCGATTCTCTCCGTCACCGACGGAATCATCCTTTCCCGTTTCGCGGATGCGGTGGTGCTGGTCGTGCGTCACGGAAAATCCAACCGCAACGTCATGCGGCGCACACGCGACCTCCTCATTCGTTCCGGGGCGCCCACCGCGGGCCTGGTGCTGAATGCCGTCGACCTCAACTCGCCGGATTATTACAACTACTACGGATATTCGGGATACTCTTACGGATCCATGGACGCCTCCACATGGGAGACGCAATCCGAACCGCAACAGAGGTCACAATGAAGTCCGCGGTCCAGCTTCGCGCCCGCCTCGGCATCACACGACCGGTCCGCTCCGTCGCGCACGGACTCGCTTTTTCTCTCACGCTGCTGCTCTGCTGCACACACCATCCACTCATCGCCCAGTCAGACGCTTCCGGCGCGGCGCAATCGATGGGCATGGGGGGGCAATCCTCCGGCGCCGCCGCACAATCCACCGTTATCAACATCGCTACGCCAACCCCTGCTTCTCCTCCGGCAGCGGCAACTCCGGCACCTTCCGGCAATCCTGCGATGCTCTATCCCGGCGAAGACTTCAAGCTCTCGCCCGGCGACCTGATCGCAGTCGGCATCTTCCAGCAGTTGGATTACCAGAGCACGGTCCGCATCAACCAGGATGGTGCGGTGCAACTGCCCCTCATCGGCAGCGTTCCACTGGAAGGCCTCACAGTCCACGAAGCCCAGGCACGCATTGCGGACCGCCTGCGCACCGGCGGCTTCTATCGCGATCCCGAGGTCATCATTCAGGTCCTCGATACCGTCAACAGCACCGTCACGATCACCGGCGAGATCTATCGCGTCGTTCCGGTATCCACCGAGCGCAGCCTGCGCGACGTGCTCCTGACCGCGGGAGGCCTGCCCGCCAACGCAAGCCACACCATCAAGATCGTTCGGCCTGGCATGGAGAATCCGATCGTCGTCAATCTGGGCACCGACCTTGCCTCCTCTACCGCCGCGAACATACCCATTCACCCGCATGACATTATTCAAATCTCGCGAGCCAGCGTCGTTTATGTTCTTGGGGCGTTCGCCCACCAGGGAGAGATTCCCCTGGACCAGGCACAGCCACTTACCCTTTTGCAGGCTGCCGCGCTGAGCGGAGGGATCAACTTCGAAGCCCGCTACAATGACCTGCGCCTCATCCGCACCGTCGTGAAAAACGGCAAACCTGATCGCGTCCTCGTTGCACTGGACATCAAGAAGATTCGCGACGGCAAGGCCGACGACCCTATTCTTCAGGCCGATGACATCGTCTTCCTGCCCACCGATGCGATGAAGGCCTCCCTTAAGAGCGTCGGATCGGCCGGCATCCTGTCGCTCGTCTCCATTCTCATTGCCGCTCATTCGTTCTAACCGGGCCGTACCGGGACGCCCTTTATCGAATGCAGACTTCGCAGACAACGATTCCCTCCACCTTACCCGGCGTGCGGCCACTCCGGCTCGCGTATCTCGTCAGTCATCCCATCCAATACCAGGCGCCCCTGCTGCGCCGCATCGCGCAGGAGCCGGATATTGATCTCACCGTCTTCTTCGGTTCGGACTTCTCCGTGCGCGGCTACAAGGATGTCGGTTTCGGCGGCGTGTCCGTCAAGTGGGACATCCCCCTCCTTGAGGGCTACAAGCACGTCTTCCTTCCGCGCCTGCGCGACGGCAACGACGTCACCTTCGCAATGCCCCTGAATCGCGGTATCTTCTCCGCGCTCCGCGGACCTGCGCTGGGTGAGAGCCTAACGGATGCCCCAGTCTCGCAGGCAACGCGGGTAAGCGTAGAAGACAACCGAAGCCATCCAGCGTTTGACGTTCTCTGGGTGCACGGCTACGCCACCGCAAACGCCTTGCAGGGGATTCTTGCCGCGCGCCTGCTCGGCATTCCAACCCTAATCCGCGCTGAATCCTGGCTGCGCGACCGTCCCCGCGGTTCTATCAAACTGGCGTTCAAGAGCGTCTTTCTTTCCGGTCTTGGATCGCTCATCGACGGCGTGCTTCCCATCGGCACTCTCAACTCCGAATACTGGCGCCACTATTTGCCGGATACTCCGCAGTTCCCAATGCCCTACGCGGTTGACAATGCGTACTTCGCCGAGCGCGCGCGTAACGCCGCGCCAGATCGCGCCCAGCTCCAAAGTAAGTTGGGACTCGATCCAGCCCGGCCTGTCATCCTCTTCGCTTCCAAGCTGCAACCGCGCAAACACTGCGATCACCTCATCGCCGCCTACGCGCGCCTTGCCCCCGCACGCGGTCTCGAGCCGCACTCTTACCTCGTCATCGCCGGCGACGGTGAGGAGCGCGCCGCCCTTGAAGCTCAGGCCCGTGCAACCGGTCTTGCCGGCATTCGCTTCCTCGGCTTCCGCAATCAGTCCGAGTTGCCGGCCTTGTTCGATCTCGCCAGCGTCTTCGTTCTTCCCTCACGCCACGAACCCTGGGGTCTCATCGTCAACGAAGTGATGAATGCCGGCACGCCCTGCATCGTCTCCGACGACGTGGGCTGCGCACCCGACCTCATCAGCAGTGAAGTCGACGGATTCGTCTATCCGGCGGGCGACATCGACGCACTTACCGACGCGCTGCGCAGCACCCTCGCATCGCCCGAGCGAGCGACCGCCATGGGCGAGCGGGCCTTCCAGCGCATCCAGTCCTGGAACTTCGAGCAGGACATTCGCGGTCTTCGCGCCGCGCTGGCGCACGTCTGTCCCGGCTTCGCGGGATGACACACCCTCTCTCTCGTGCCCTTCGCCGATGCCACTAGAATGGGAGGAATGCAGCTTTTGCAAAATTGGGTGCGCGCATGTGCGGCATAGCGGGATTCGTTTCGACCGAACCCGCCGCCGGCCCCTCCGCTGCCGATGCAATCCGCAATATGACGGACTGCATGAAACTCCGCGGCCCGGACGCTGAGGGCATCTGGCACGGCGCGTCCGCCGTCCTCGGACATCGCCGCCTTGCGATTCAGGACCTCGAAGCCCGTTCCAACCAGCCCATGCACTGGTCCGGTTCTGAAACTGCCACCGCGCGCGGGAACCTCACCATCGTCTTCAACGGCGAAATCTACAACTTCCGCGAACTCCGCGACGAACTCGCATCCCAGGGCGTAATGTTTCGCACCACCTCCGATACCGAAGTCCTTCTCGCTCTTTATGCGCGCGATCGCGAGCGCATGCTTCCACGTCTCCGCGGCATGTTCGCCTTCGCCATCTGGAACGAAGCTGCCCGCGAACTCTTTCTCGCCCGCGATCCGTACGGCATCAAGCCGCTTTACTATGCGGAGACTCCACGGGGCGTGGTGTTCGCCTCGCAGGTCAAGGCCATCCTCGCCTCCGGCCTCATCTCTCCCACGGCCGAGCCCGCCGGTCTCGCGGGCTTTTATCTGTGGGGCAGCGTCCCCGAGCCGTGGACACTCTACCGCGGCATCCATGCTCTCCCCTGCGGCAGCTGGCTTCTCATCCGCAACGGCAAACCCGTCTCCCAACCCACGGTATGGTCAGACATTCGCGAGAGCTGGCGCCGCCCGCAGGACAGAATCTCGCAGGCCGAGCTGCAGGAGCGCGTCCGCGCTGCTGTACTGGACTCCGCCCGCGCACACCTTGTCTCCGATGTTCCCGTCAGCGTCTTCCTCTCCAGCGGCATCGACTCGTCGGCCATCGCCGGCCTCATCTCACAACTTGGGTCTCGCGTTGAAGGCATCACCGTCGGCTTCGACGAGTTCTCTTCGCGCCATGAGGACGAAGTGCCGATCGCGGCCTCCATCGCGCAGCACTATGGCCTCCCGCATCATGTACGCCGCATCACGCGGGCCGAGTTCGAAGCCGACATTCCTGCCATCCTCAGCGCGATGGACCAGCCGTCCATCGACGGCGTCAATACCTGGTTCGCCGCAAAAGCCGCCGCCGAGCGCGGCTACAAAGTCGTCCTCTCCGGCGTCGGCGGCGATGAACTCTTCTATGGTTATTCCCTTATGCGCGAGCTTCCGGTCAACGCGCGCCGTGGCCGCATTGCTTCCTCGATTCCCGGCTCGCGGCCGCTCGTCCGTGCCGCGATCGCAGCGTTCGCCAACGGCCGCCACCCCAAGCTCCATGGAATCGCTGACTTCATGCATTCGCTGGAAGGCGTGTACTTCCTCAAGCGCTGCCTCTTTCTTCCCGATGAACTTCCCGCGCTCATCGGCCCCGAACTCGCTCGCGAAGGCCTGGAAAGGCTCGCCACGAACGATCGGGTGCCCCATTCGTACGCGACCGTTAGGGCGCGGACGGGGAAGGAAGAACAACTTCCTCCCGGCATGTCCCCCGCCAAGGCTGTCACCGACGTTGCTGGAGTGTGCCTGTTGGATTCCACCCACTATCTTCGCAATCAGCTGCTGCGCGACAGTGACTGGGCGAGCATGGCGCATTCGCTTGAACTTCGCACGCCTCTCGTCGACGCAACTTTGCTGCGAACGCTCTCCACCGTTCATTCCGGCTTTGCGAACGGCGCCGGCAAGCGCATGCTCGCTCATTCGCCCGCCAGCCCGCTGCCGGCCTCCATCGTCAACCGGCCGAAGTCCGGCTTCGCTGTCCCGATGACCGAGTGGCTCGCCGCCATGGGCGAACGCCACTGGCAGAATGTGCCGATGCTCGCCGCACCGCAAACTCCCTGGACGCGTCGCTGGGCCCGGGTCGTTCTCGAAGAAGGGTTCCAGCTCGCGGTCCGATGAACATCCTTCACTTCATCCCGTCAGTCGACCCCGCCACTGGCGGCCCTGTCGAGGGACTCAAGCAGCGCGTTGCGATCTACCACTCGGCCGGCCACTACGTCGAGGTCGCTTCTCTCGATGGCCCCGAATCCATTCCGGCCTTCAACTTCCCCGCGCCCATCATCGCCCTCGGCCCCGGACGCGGCACTTACGCCTACTCGCGCCATGCTGTCCTCTGGCTGCGAGACAACATCTCGCGCTTCGATCTCGTGCTCGTCAATGGCGTCTGGAACTACAACACCCTCGCCGCGCATCGCGCCCTCGCCGGCACAAATATTCCATGGGCCATCTTCACCCACGGAATGATGGACCCATACTTCAAGCGCCAGTTTCCCCTCAAGCACCTCAAAAAATCCATCTATTGGCACACCCGGCTCAGCCGCGTCTTCCGTGATGCGACCGCCATCCTCTTCACAACGGAAGAAGAGCGTCTGCTCGCACGGCAGTCCTTCGCGCGTTATCGCGTGCGTGAGATGGTGGTGCCGTACGGCACCTTCGGTCCCACGCTGGATCTCGGCCACGCGAGTGAGGCGTTCCTCACCAAATTTCCCGCGGTTCGCGGCAAGCGGCTCGCCATCTGCCTCAGCCGCATCCATCCCAAGAAAGGCACAGACATTCTCGTTCGTGCCTTCGCAGCTAGGCTCGCGACAAATCCTGATTGGCATCTCGTCATCGCTGGGCCCGACCAGGTCGGCTGGCAGCGCGAGCTGGAAGCGCTCGCGCAGTCGCTCGGCATCGCAAGTCGAGTCAGCTTCACCGGCAAGCTCGATGGCGCGCTCAAGTGGGGCGCCTTCGCCGCATCGGAGGTCTTCGTCCTGCCGTCGCACCAGGAGAACTTCGGCATCGTGGTGGCCGAGGCTCTCGCCTGCGGGCTGCCTGTCCTGCTCTCGGACAAAATCAACATCTGGCGCGAAGTCCTACGGCACAAAGCGGGTCTTGTCGCGCCGGATACCCTTGAGGGTACGATCGATTCGCTGAACCGCTATGCTGCTCTCACCGGCGAAGAACACAGCGCCATGCGGCTACGCGCGCTCGACTGCTTCCGTCAGGAGTTCGACTTCAACACCACCTCGATGAAGGTGCTCGAAAATATCGAGCAGCTTGCGCGCTCAAAGAGCCAGAAATAGATGCCGTCATCCCGAGCGAAAGTCCCGCTCGGCAGGAGCGAAGTCGAGGGACTCCCCGCTGTCCGCCTGTATCCTGATACCACGCACGTCATGCCCCGCACGCCCGACTACAACGCGGCCCACCACATCGCGCCCGAGACGGCAGCCGACCCCTACCTTCGTCCCGCCTTCTCATCCGGAGACCGCGCCCGCCGCCTCCTCTGGAACCTCACCCGCGCGCTCCTCTATCGCCCTTCGCCGCGTCCATTTCACGGCTGGCGTGCGCTCCTGCTGCGCTGCTTCGGCGCGAAGCTCGGTCCCAACTGCCATTTCTATCCAGCCTCCCGGGTCTGGGCTCCCTGGAATCTCATCTGCGCCGACTCGGTCGGCGTCGCCGATGGCGCGGAGATTTACAATCCCGCACCCATCCGCCTCGGTTCCCATGTCATCCTCTCGCAGGATGCCTACCTCTGCGGCGCCACCCACGACTATGACTCGCCCACCTTCCCGCTGCTCGCCTACTCGATGCGTCTCGACGCCTACGCGTGGGTCTGCGCCCGCGCGTCTGTCGCGCCGGGTGTAAACCTCGGAGAAGGTGCTGTGCTTGGCCTCGGCTCCGTCGCCACCCGTGACCTCGAACCCTGGACCGTCAATGCAGGCATTCCCGCCGTCAAAATCAAAGACCGCAAACGAACCACCACCTAAAACTGGATCCCTTCGCTCGCGTCCGCTCTCGTTGGTTTGATACAAGGGTTGCGACATGAATCGCCGTCACTTCCTCCATCTTGCCTCCGCTGCAACTGCACTCCCTGGCCTCGCAGCTGAAGAGGCATCAGGCCAACCGGCCGCACGCCCGAGCCATGCGAATACGGTGCAGACCCAGCCGTCGCTGCTCTCGAACTCAGCACGCAAGTCCGCCTTCGACCAGCTCACGAAATACTTCGCCGGTACCGCGCCGCAGCTTCTGCGGCCGCCGCAGGGCATTCTCAAGTATCCGAGCATTGCGCCCAGCCTGCCCGGGAAGACCTACTCCACCAGCCTTTGGGACTGGGACACGCTATGGACCACGCGCGGCCTCTTCGCCTATGCGAAGCTGGCCGGCGACCGGGCTTTGCATGATCAGATTTGCGAGCACGCCATCGGCAGCCTCAACAACTTCCTCGATCACCAGTCCGAAGAAGGTCGCATTCCAATCATGGTGGATGTGCATCGCGCGGACTTGTTCGGCTCCGTAGAGAAAGACGCGCCCGCATATCGCAACCAGGCCAAGCCGGTCTTTGGGCAGCTTGCGCTGCTCACGGCGGACCAGATCGGATCGCCCGAACGGCTCGCACCATTCCTCGACAAGCTGCTGGCGTTCTATTCGACATGGACAAAAACGAATTTGTCACAGCCAGGGCTGCTGGTGTGGGGCGACGACGTCGCCATCGGCAATGACAATGATCCGACAACCTTCGGCCGTCCCTTTTTCTCTTCTGCCAATCTGCTGCTGAACTGCCTCTTCTACCAGGACCTCAAAGCAACGGCACAGCTCGCCGCGCGCGTGAGCCGCATCGGCGACAGCCACCAGCTCGATGCCCAGGCCGAGCAGCTCGCCGCGAAGATTCGCGAGTTGTGCTGGGACCCGCGCGACCGCTACTTCTACACCGCCGATGTCCAGTGCGTCGATCGGCGTGCCGAACTGATTCCGACGGTGAAGCCCGGTATGGCCATGTCATGGTCAACCGTGCCGCTGCGCATCCAGACCTTCACCGGTTTCCTGCCACTCTGGGCCGGCATCGCAACGCACGATCAGGCGGCGCAGCTCATTCACGCAAATTATCTGGCGGACGATCGCCTGCGCGCAGCCTGGGGCGTACGCTCGCTCTCCTCCCGCGAGACCATGTACTCCCTCGTCTTCAGCTCCAATCCCTCGAACTGGCTGGGCCCGGTCTGGATTATCGTCAACTACCTCACCTGGAGGGCGCTAGGCAACTACGGGTTCGCAGACCTTCAGTCCGAGCTGCGTGACAAAACGCTTCGCCTCCTGGCCAAAGACCTCGCCGCCAACGGATCGCTCAACGAGTACTACCACCCCGACACTGGCGCAGCCCTCAGCCACAAGGGATTTATGGACTGGAACCTGCTGGTGATGGACATGGCCGGTTGAAACTCGCCGCGCCTGTCGCGCGTTTGATACAAAGGTTGGACCACTATGAACCCTCGCCTTTCGCAAATCGACCGCCGCCACTTCCTTCGCCTCTCCTCCGCTGCCGCCGCAGCGTTTTCCGGCCTCACCGCAGAGTCAGCGACTGCACGCGCACAGGATGAGCCGGCGGCGCCATCTCCCCGGCCGGCGCGCGCCGGTCGAGGGCTGACGAAAATTCGCAAGAACTATGTCGGCGCACAGGTGCGCGGCTTCGCGTGGGTGGACGAGGGCGTCGATGCTGTGCTCGACAATCTGCAGCACAAGGGCGACGTGAACAGTGTCTGGGCCTACACCTACGCCTACGGCGAGCAGCGCCTTCGCCCGGGCGTCAACCTGCCCGATCACGGCAAAGCGCTCCCGGCGGGCGATACCAAGATCAACGCCGGCGCGCTGTACGACTACGACCCGCGCTTCTTCACCAACACGGTGGTGAAAGACTTTCGCCTGACGGGTTACGGCAAGTTCAACGTGATCGAGGAGGTCGCGCCCAAGGCCCACGCGCGCGGGATGGATTTCGTCGCCTGGGACCTGAACAATCCCTCACCTACCATGGTGCGCACCGCGCCCGGGTACTCCACATTGGGTGAGGTCGATCTGTACGGCCGCATCACGACCAACCCGTGCTTCAACAATCCGGACTATCAGCACTTCCTCTCAGGCAAGATCGAGTCGCTGCTGATTGGCTATCCCGACCTGGTCGACAGCGTGGCCTGGGGCTGCGAGCGCATGGGGCCGCTCGACAGCATGATCCAGGGCTCCGTGGGCGGCACTTGCTTCTGCCAGTTCTGCCAGGCCAAGGCGCGGAACCTGGGAATCTCCGTGGACCGCGCACGGACCGGGTTTGAAGAGATATCCAGGCTCTTCCGGCAATCGCCTGCACCGCTGGACGGCTACTTTGTCACCTTCTGGCGCACACTGCTGCGCTACCCGGAGGTCCTGCAGTGGGAGATGTTGTGGACCAACAGCTTCCAGGACCAGCAGCGCGCTCTCTATGGCCTCGCCAAGTCCATTGCGCCGGCGAAGCCCTTCGGCTTCCACCTGATGCAGAACATGACCTTCAGTCCCTTCTACCGCGCTGAGGAAGACTACACCGAGCGCCGCGAATATGCGGATTTCTTCAAGATCGCCACCTACAACAACGCCGGCGGTCCCCGCATGCACACGTTCCTCGAGAACATGGGCCGCACCATCTTCCGCGATGCGATGCCGGAAGACTTCACGCCGCTCTATTACAAGATCATGAACTACCATGAGGCGCCGTTCGATCAGCTCGCCGGCGCAGGCCTCTCGCCCGACTACGTGTCACAAGAAACGAAGCGCGCGGTCGCGCAAGTCAACAAGATGGTGCAGATTTATCCAGGCATCGACATCAATGTGCCGGTGCTCGGGAACGGCCCAAAGACCGGCGACAAGGTCACATCACCTGCCGATGTGAGCAAGGCGATCCGCGCTGCGTTTGCGGCCGGGGCGGACGGCGTGATCCTTTCGCGCGAATATGTGGAGATGTTTACAGCGAATCTGAGCGCCGCCGGCGATACTCTGCGCGAGGTCTTCGCGGCAAAGTCATAGGAAGAGCGGGAAACGAAAGAGCGTCCTGAGCAGCGCGCCCAGGACGCCGTTTTGTGTTTACGCTAGCCCCGCAGCTTCGCCAGCAAATCCGTCGGATGCACAGGCTTCGCCAGAATCTCGAACTCGTGCCCCTCCTGCCGCGCCTTCTCCAGCAGGTCCGCGGTTGCCGCCTGCCCCGAAAAAAGGAGTATTTTGCAGCTTGGCAGCTTCTGGCGCGTCGCGATTGCCGCCTCGATGCCGGTCATGCCGGTCATGATGACATCGGAGATCAGCATGTTCGGTTGGAACTGGTCCAGCTCTTCGAGCGCTTTCTCGCCGCTGTACACTGCGCGCGCCTCAAATCCTGCCTGGTTCAAAATAATCGCCAGTGTGTTGGCAATAACCTGTTCATCGTCGGCCACCAGCACTCTCGGCTTGGTCGGCGTTGCGGCTTGCACATCGGACATGCGGACTTCCTTTTGTGAATGAAATGACGACAAGGCGCTGCGCCGCGTGCCCCGCGCGCCTGTACCTCATTCTAGTCGTATTCAGAATGATACGCTGGCGCTGACGAAGGATGCCTGAGCCGGCAAAGAATTTGCGATCTTATACCTGCGGCAACCGGACGAAAGGATTTGCCTTTAGGATTTTGATTCCACTGTGGCCGGCTTTTGTGCGGCCAGTCCCGGCATGTTTTTGGGAGCGGGGCGCAGGCCCAGCACCTGGAAGTTGGCGAGTTTGTTCTTAAGAACGTAAATCAGCCAGTTGTTGCCCTCTGGATCGATGGGCGACATGTAAAAACCGGGATGCAGCACGTAGGTGGGATTGTTCGCAATCAGGCCTTCGATGACCTCGCCATCCTGAAAGGTCGCGCGCACCCAGAGGCAATCCGGCGCGGGAAGATGGTCATGGAAGCGAAGATCGTCGTGCGATTTTCCTTCGAACGACTTGACGAAAAAGATCGCCTTCACGCCGCCCAGAGGAACGGCCTCCATCACGCTGGAACCAAGAGGCTGAAACTGCGCGGGCGGAATGTGAGAATTGGGATCTTCGGCCAGCCAGGGATTGTGAGGTGAATAGCCCTTTACCGTGCGGTCCCCATACTGGATGACGAGCATATCCAGCCCCGTGTCCTCACCTCGGTCCGCAGAGGCAGACACCGGGATGCCACCGCCCGAACCATTCAAGCCTGAGGCGTGGATGCCGTCTTCGGACTCAGATCGTACTGCTTGATCTTGTACAGCAGAGCCTTGTAGCTGATCTGAAGGTCGTTTGCGGCGGCCTTTCGATTCCATCCTGTCTCCTCTAATACGCCGGCGATGACTGAGGATTCCGCCTCGCCTTTGAGTCCGCGTACCAGCTTCTTCAGGCCACCTGACTCGGGCCGTACCTGCAGCTTGTCCGCAGAAGCCGGCACCCCGCTCATCTGGTTCAGCTCAGCAATCACCGTCCTCTCATCCTGCAGGATGAGGTAACGATTGATCACGTTCTCCAACTCGCGAAGGTTGCCAGGCCAATTGTACTTGCCCAGAGCATCCAACAGGGCCGAGGAAATTGGAAGAGGTTGCAGGTCGTATTTTTTGGCGCCTTTTCGCATGAAGTGCGCGGCCATGGCCGGAATCTCATCCAGCCGCTCGCGCAGAGGCGGCAGCAGCAGGGAGAGGCCGTTCAGGCGGTAGTAAAGATCCTCACGGAAGGTCTTCCGGGCCATGGCGTCTTTCATGTTCACGTTGGTCGCGGCGATTACGCGAACATCGGTCCGCGTCGGGCCGCGGCTGCCCAGTCGCGAGAAAGTGCCATCCTGCAAAACATGCAGCAACTTCGCCTGGAGAGCGGGAGGCATTTCGCCGATCTCGTCCAGAAAGATTGTGCCGCCGTCGCAGAGTTCAAATTTGCCGGGCTTGCTCTTGGTCGCGCCTGTGAATGCGCCCTGCTCGTAACCGAAAAGTTCGCTCTCCAGCAGATCGGCCGGCATGGCCGCACAGTTGACCTTGAGGAACATGCGGCCAGCCCGGCGGGACATCTGGTGCGTATACATGGCGATGATTTCTTTGCCAGTGCCGCTTTCGCCGAGGATCAGCACCGGGATGTCCGACTTCGCAACCAACTGCGCCTGCGCCTCCACTTCGCGCATCCGCTTGCTGGACCGGACGAAGGAGTGCCCGCCCTCCAGGCTTACTTCCTTTGGATCGCCCGCCTCCTCTTTCGTGACGAGGAGATGTTTGGCAATCGCCAACTCCAGCGTGTCATCCACGAACGGTTTGAGCACCACACCATTGACGCCCAGCCTGCCGAAAACCTCGTAGTCCGCCATTTCAGCCGAGGTGGCAAGGATCAGCACGGGCACATCGGGATTGAGAGCACGGAGGCCCGAAAATGCAGGCATGGATTGCGTGATGCCGTCCCAGGCCAGCAGCACCAGGCTGGGCCGGGACTTTTCCTCGAGCTCGCGCAGGAACTCGGCGCCGGAGGAAAACAATCGCAGATCGTAAGCCTCGGAGAAGGCCCGCTTCAGATAATTCAGGACCCGGAGATTCGACTCCAGCACCAATACGCGCGGACGAGTTGTTGTCTTTTCCTGGGAGAAAGAGGGTCGAGCAGACATATTTGCTCCGTCAGACCAGCGCCTGAAGATCGACGCTTGTTTTTTATCACACGAAAACCGAGTGACCAAATTTTGGTCCAGGCCGACCGTCCAGACCTTAAACCAGATGAGCCGCAAGTCCTTTCTGCGGACCCGAGAAACCAAGGAACTCAGCGACTTAACTGCAAAGTGGTAATAAAGTTCCTACCAATGTGCAGAAAGTTTACCTCACTTGGATAAAAACGGTCTATGAATTCGTGAACAACTTTATTTCGCAGTAATTTTGCCTGGATGTAAAGCCCCATTATTGCAGGATTTGGTAACTAACGTGCTTACACTTTAGTACCCAAGCGCAGTTTTCCAGAGCTTTCCGGCCCGTGAATTGCTAAGTCAATGGGGAGCGGCATCCGCCGCAGGATGGACTATGACGAGAGTACGGTTTTCGGAGAGGGAGACTGGGACGGAGCTTCCTCCAGTTGAGATCTTTTTTGGGCGAACGAAAGAGATGGAGGCAATTCGCCGCAAGCTTGAGATGGTGGCGAAGACCAACGTCGCGGTTCTGATTCAGGGAGAGAGTGGAACGGGCAAGGAATTGTGCGCACGCCTCATCCATGGCAGTTCAGAGTCCGCCGGTGACCTGGTCAAGGTCAGTTGTCCCGCAATTCCCGCCGGACTTATTGAGACGGAACTGTTCGGCTATGAAAAGGGCTCCTTTACCGGAGCGCACTCCACCAAGCGCGGACGGCTGGAACAGGCACATAACGGCACGCTTCTGCTGGACGAAGTAGGCAGCCTTGACATTGGTGTACAGGCGAAGCTGCTGCAGGTCCTTCAGGATGGGTCATTCATGCGCGTCGGCGGCCATGACCTGCGCAACATCAGCACACGCATCATCTCGGTGGCGAACCGCGATCTGCGCGAACAGGTGGGCGATGGCACTTTCCGGCTGGATTTTCTTTACCGCATCAACGCCGTCACTCTGCAGATGCCGCCGTTGCGGCAGAGGGCCGAAGACATTCCGCAGCTTGTGGACTACTTCATCGGCCAGCACGCTCGCGCCTTCCAGGTGAATCCGGCTCCGGTCTCGCGCAATGTGCTCCGCCTGATGCAGAAACACGATTGGCCGGGCAACATCCGTCAACTCGACAATATGATCCGCAGCTATGTGCTGATGGGATCGGAAGACAGTCTGGTGTCGGAGCTTGTCGACCAGGAGAGGCCGACCTCTAAGGCGGCCGCCGAGGTCGACCTGACTCAGCCAATTTCGTTGAAGGTCGTCACCAAGCAAGCAACACAGGAGCTTGAACGGCAGATCATTCTGAAGGTGCTAAAGGCCAATAACTGGAATCGTCAGAAGACTGCAAAGTGGCTGAAGATCAGTTATCGATCGCTGCTCTATAAACTGAACGAGGTGGGCGCGTCAGGCTCAGGCGAGTTTCTCGGCGGCCACATGAGGCCCAAGCCGGCCACGGGGAGTAGCATCGGTTCGGAGCCCGTTGGCGGCGACCCTGTCAAATTGATGCCGTACTCCTCGGCAGCTGCACAGGTCCTTTGAGGGGACAGTAACCGGAGCACAGTTCCAATGCCTGTTATTGCGCGCCTCGCCGGCGCAGGATGGTCTTGATCGTCTCAAACATGATCAGGAGATCCAGCCCCAGCGACATGTGCTTGATGTAGTAGAGGTCGTATTCCAGCTTTTCCTTCGTCTCTGCCAGAGTAGCTCCATAGCCGTAGCGCACCTGGGCCCATCCTGTCAGTCCGGGCCGGATGAGCGTGCGCAAATAGTAAAACGGCAGTTCCTCGCCCAACCACGTCACAAACTCCGGCCGTTCCGGCCGCGGCCCCACAAAACCCATATCGCCTCGGAGGACGTTCCACAGCTGCGGAATCTCGTCGATACGCGTCTTGCGCAGAAACATGCCGACCCTGGTCACGCGAGGATCGTTCTTGGTGGCCCATTTGGCGCCGCCCGCCTCAGCGTCCGTAAACATCGTGCGAAACTTCACAACCTCGAAGACACGCCCTCCCATGCCTACGCGCTTCTGGCGGAAAAAGACGGGGCCTTTCGAGGAGCACTTGACCGCCAGCACCACGAACGGAAAAGCCGGGAGGAAGAGCAGGAGGCCGAACGCGGCGGCGAGGATGGAGACGACCTGACGGATAAACTGTTGCGACGCTCGCAGGCGGAAGCCTTCGCTATAGAGGAAGTTGGAAGGGCGCAGGCCGTCGAGCTGAATCTTGCCATACAACCGTTCGCGCAGGGTGCTGTCGTCCTCGACGACAATTCCCTGGAAGCGGAGCATCAGCAACTCCTGTACGGGCAGTTCGCCGCGCTTGTGCTCCATAGCGATGATCACGCGCCGTACTGGAGGGGTGGTATGGGCCAGCCTCTCAAGCTCGCGAATCCAGATCTTCTTGCGCTCGGCGGGCTCCAGCTGAACGTCCTCCCAATCCATGACCTCCATGCCGAGGTCGGGCCTGGAACGGATGCTCTCCACGGTTGAGCGGGCATAGTCTCCTGCGCCAAGCACGTAGACGCGCTCGCGAAAAGCGCGGCGGCTTACCACCCAGTCATAGGCCCGTCGCAGCAGAATGAGCGCAGGCACCAGCAAGACGAAGCCCCACACGTAGACCCCGCTGCTGCCGGTGGTGACCTGTGGATCGACAATCGCAACATCTTTGGGATCGACGAGCAGAAAAGCAGAAAGAATAAAACAATCGAACCCGAGAACCAGCAGGATGCGAAAGTAGATCTCGCTACGTCCGCTGACGACGGCCGGCTCATAAAGATCGAAGTAATAGGAGAGCATCAGGCTCAGAATTGTGAGAGCCGCGATCTTCAGAATGCCGTTCTGCAATTGCAGCGCGAAGATCGCCTGGTCCCGCAACACAAACCAGGTCGCGGCAAAGAAGCAACCGCTTACAATGACAGCTTCGCACGCCAGCAGGATCACTGTGCGAGTCGGGTAGTAGACGTTCAGAAACCGGATCATTGCGACGAACGCCTCTTGCTAAGCCTCAATTTTGTCGTATCCGTCGTAGCCGTAGTAGCCACCTGCGATCGGAGGGTTCTTC
>DATNAU010000168.1:0-18423 GCA_035572415.1 Acidobacteriaceae bacterium | reverse complement strand
GGCATCCACCTGTTCCTGCGAGGCCAGCCGGAAGATGTGGCGAAAGCCATCGCGCTCCAGACCGCGGAAGGAGCGGCGTAACTGCTGAGACTGATTGCGAACCACGTGCGGGCCGAACTGTCGATCGGGTCGGGAGGCATTGCGCTCGTGGCAGAGCTTCTCTGGCAGATCGAAGACGATGGCGACGGGAAGGACGTGATACTCACGCGCCAGTTCGACCAGAGGTTTGCGCGCTTCCGGCTGCACGTTGGTGGCATCGATGACTGTGAGCCGAGCGCCGCTGAGCCGCTTGCGCGCGATGAAATGCACGAGTTCAAAGGCATCTCCGGTCGCGGACTGATCGTTCTCGTTGTCCGCGACGAGACCGCGACAGGTGTCGGAAGAGATGACCTCGGTCGGCAGAAAATGCTTGCGGGCAAACGACGACTTGCCGCATCCGGAAGGGCCGACGAGAACAACCAGGGAAAGCTCAGGAAGCTGGATCTTCATGCCGTTTCGACCATCCGTGCAAAGACCGCCATCTGCGTTGGGGGCCCGAGAGTAGCGTCTTCGGGCCCGACGGGTTGAATGCTGATCGCATAGCCGAACGCTGAGGCAAGACGCTCCGCCCAACGCCGGAATTCCTCCCGTGACCACTCGAATCTGTGGTCGCGATGGCGGAACTGTCCAGCCGGCAGAGTGGGAAAGAGCGCGTTGTATTCCGCGTTCGGCGTGGTGATGACAATATGTGCGGGCTTGGCGAACTCGAAGAGCACGCGCTCAAACGCAGCAAGCCGCGGCGCGTCCAAATGTTCGATTACTTCGACGACCGCAGCCGCATCGAATCCGCTCAGCCGCCTGTCGCGGTACATGAGCGAACCCTGGACCACATCGATACGAGCGCGCTGCTTCTCTGGAAGCTGCTGAAGTTTAAGCCGGTCGCGAGCGATCTCGATAGAGCGCCACGCAACGTCCATGCCGAGAATCTTCTCGAACTGGGCATCTGCCATCAGCAGGCGTAGCAGCTTCCCTTCCCCGCAGCCGAGGTCAAGGATGCTCTTGGCTCCGACGCCACGCAGAACAGACAGCACGGTTCCCAGGCGCTGCTCGTGAAGACCCAGCGGTCGCTCGACCTTCTGTTCCTCCTCGTCACGTGCGGTAACCTGGCCGTCCTCTTCTGCCGGCACAGCTTCTTCCGCCAACCGGTCGAGCGCCGCGCGTGTGAGCGCATGCTGCCGCTTGAGGTAGCGGGCAACAATCAATTCCTTCTCGGGGTGCTGACCCAGCCAGCCTTCGCCGCGCTTTAGCAGCTTCTCAATCTCGTCTTCGCCAACCCAGTAGTGTTTCTCGTTATCGAGTACCGGGATGAGCACATAGAGATGCGTCAGCATCGTCTGGACCGTCACGCTGCCCGTGAGTTCCAGAGACACGTATGGCGAATCACCCCAAGCCGGGAACTGTTCATCGAGTGGCAGGGACTCGACTGTGACCGTATAACCCAGCGGCTCGAACAAGTGCCGCACAAGCTCTGCTCCGCCCCGCGCCGCGATAACCGGAACCTTGGCTACAAGCGGAATTGCCGTCTCTGCGAGTTGCTGACGTTCCTTGCTCTTTCCATTGAGAGCGGACGCCAGCATGCGGCCGATCGCAACGCTGAGGAAAGAATTTGCAGCATAGGGGCGGTCATTGACGTACTGCTCCAGCTGACCGCCTTCGCCTGCGGGACCGCGGCGCCCGCGCACAAGTGCGACCGGATCGACTTCAATCAGAATTGCAGCCGTGCATCGGTCGTTCGCAGCCTCGGGATAGAGAATGTGTGCCTTCCCGAAGGACAGCTCCTCGGTCTGCATCCGCGAGGGATTTTTGTGCAGCAGGTAACCAAGATCTGTTGCCGGTTCGTGGGTCGTTGTTAGAGTCAGGAGCATCGCCCCTATAGTTTATGGCATTGAATCTGAGCGATTGAGAGCATTGCTCTGCGGTTTGAACGCTCGGAAAAAACACTCGCAATGATGCGGTTTTTCGTTGCAAATTCTGCGTAGGCATGGCATCTTCGTAGAGACTCTTACGAAAGGACGCCCCATTGACGATTTCCAACCTCAGCTCACAATGCGGACAGCGCGGCTATAGCCTGCGTTGCGCGGCGTCGTTTCGGCCTTACTAGCCGGCCTTCGGCGCTTCCAAACAACTGAACCCTGGTCGCGTGATGGCATTCGTGTCTCTTCGACTCGAATCTCAACGCTGATCTCGCTGTCCCTGCGCCGCATCGCCTCGCGCAAAGGCGGAGGCACGTCCCTCTGTCGAGGCGCTTGGCCACGCCGACGCGAGACTGCGCTCAAACGAAGTTCAACCCCGGCAAGAAGCCGGTTAGAAAGAGATAGCAATGCGTGAACTCGTACGCCAACTTATGGCAGGCCAAAACCAGTTTGCCTCGGGCGGCCTGGTGCTGGTGCTGATCGGCGGCGCCGTGGCGTGGCTGCGGCAGATCCCGTCTCAGCTGTGGCACTGGATTGTCTCGCAAAGCACGATGACGATCACGGTGAAGGACGAGGACGTCGCCTTCCGCTGGGTGAAGGAGTGGTTTCTCGAGCAGAAGTTCCTGAAGCGTGTCCGCTGGCTGGATCTTGACACCACGCTTCGCGGTGCGGAACTGGCGATGATTCCTGCTCCGGGCAGGCACCGTTTCTTCCGCGGACGCAGGCCCTTCTGGGTCTGGTTCTACCGCAGCGAGGAGACGAAGGCCGGCCCCTCGCGCAGGATGGAGTCGCTGACCTTCCGCACTATTGGAAGGGACACGCGTGTGCTGCGTGAGTTCGTCAGGGAGATCGTCGCGTGCCATCACAGCAAGCATCGTGTCGCCTCGTACCTCTACGTCTATAACGACGGATGGGAGTGCGTGGACGCTTATTCGCCACGTCTGCTCGAATCTGTGCTGCTGAAGCCGGGTGAGAAGGAGCACCTGCTCGCGGATCTGCAGCGCTTCCGTGCGTCGCGCGAGCGCTATCGCAAGCTGGGTGTGCCGTACCATCGCGGCTACCTGCTCTACGGGCCTCCAGGCACGGGCAAGACGTCGCTGGTCTCGGCATTCGCTGAGAAGCTGGGCATGTCGATCTACGCGGTGAACCTGACCGAGATGAACGACCGAACGCTGAAGACGGCGATGAACTGGATTCCCGAAGGCTCAGTCGTGCTCTTCGAGGACATCGATTGCATGCGAGCGGGCCATCGCAGGCAATCGCCAGGAACTGAAGAGAAGCCACAACCAGTGGCCGCCGCAGGACAGAACGATGCGGTAGCCGCGATGCTCGGAGTTACGCTATCTGGCCTGCTCAATGTGCTCGACGGATTCCATGCACCGGAGAACGTGATCTTCGTCATGACGACAAACGACGTGGACGCGCTCGATCCCGCTCTGCTGCGACCAGGCCGAATGGACTACAAGCTCTTCATGGGAAGGGCGGCGGAGTCACAGAAGGCCGAGCTCTACCGTCGCTTCTTTCCTGAAGCGAGCGAGGAAGCGGCGCGGGAGTTTGCCCGGGAGCACCGGGCAGAAACCATGGCGGAGTTCCAGGGTCTCCTGATCGCGTTGGAGCAGGAGTTTGCGGAGCTTGAAACTCTGGTTCGCGGCTGAAGCTAGCCGCGGACCAGTGTGATGTCCCGCCCGGCAGCCCACTGATGTATATCCTGTCGCGTCAGAGCTGCCGCCATCAGGTCGGGAAACTGGTCGGGAGTGCATGCAAAGACAGGGCAATCCATTGCCGCAATCTGCTCAGCATGGCTTGGCTGATAACCGGGGTGACCGTCATCGGAAAGAGCAAGCAGCACGATGACGTTCACCCCACTCTGCTTTAATGCGGCTACACGCCCGAGCATAGCCGCCGCATCACCCCCTTCGTAGAGATCGGTGATCAAGGTCAGGTGCGTCTTTGCGGGATGCTCGATCTTCTGTTCGCAATAGGCCAGCGCTGAGTTGATGTCAGTTCCGCCTCCGAGTTGAACGCCGAACAGAACTTCGACTGGATCGCTCAGTTCTTCGGTCAGATCGACGATAGAGGTGTCGAAGCAGATGAGCTGCGTCGACATGCCCGGCACCGACGCCATGACGGCAGCGAAGATCGACGCATAGACCACGGACGAGGCCATTGACCCGGACTGGTCGACGCAAAGAACGACGTGCTCGAGCAGCGCCCGCGTCTTGGCCATGCGCGAGTATCCAATCAGCGTCTCGGGGACGATGGTGCGCTGCTCCTGCTGATAGTGGCGAAGATTGGCAGTGATCGTCCGGCCCCAGTCGATATCGCGATGGCGAGGACGCCGGGTACGTTGTGCCCTGTTGAGGGCTCCGCGCAGAATTTCCTGGGTGCGATGCTGTAGACGCGCCAGCAGATCATCAACAACCTTGCGCACTACCTGGCGTGCCGTCTCACGTGTCTTGTCGGGTATCGCTGAGCGCAACGAGATCAGGTCGGCAACAAGATGAACGTCGGCCTCAAGTGTTGCGAGGAACTCAGGCTCAAGCATTAGCGCCTTGAGGTTCAACCGCTCAAAGGCATCCTTCTGAATGATCTGCACGATGCTCGTTGGGAAGAACTCACGAATATCTCCCAACCAACGTGAGACTTTAGGCGCCGAGGCGCCGAGACCACCGCGGCGTTTTCCCTGTGGCGCAGCGTTATAGAGGGCGGAAAGTGCGGCGCTGAGTCGGCTATCCCGCTCATTTAGGCTAGAGTCGTCGTCGCCCAGAGCGAGATGCCAACGACGCAACCACTCCTGTTCGTTCATTGCGTCATCCCCAAGATCTGATAGAGCAGCGGCAGCGCCTTGGCGAATGCAGGATTCTCGTCGTCGGCAGACGCGGCAACCCCGCCAGCTTCACGCTTGCCTTCTTTGAGTCGCTCCAGTAAGCGTCGGCGCGCTACGGCATCGAATCCAGACATGCTGCGCCGCAATAGCGGAAGCGACTCCACAAAGTCCTCTTCGCTGAGATTGCACATCCACTCATCGATGAGCAACAGCAGCGGCTGGTCTTGCAGCATCACCTCCGAGCCACCGCTGAGAAAGCCTTCAAGGAATGCGCCCGCTCGTTTGGGCTCACTGCTGCCTGTGTGCCGGGAGAATGACGCGGCAATGCGTGGCAGGTCCCATGATCTGTTGTCGTGCAGCAATCTCAGACTTAAGCCGGCCACAGCGGCCGCAACCTGATCGTCTTCCTCCATTCGCGCCAATTCGGTGCGCCAACCGCCGATGAGCGCCTCCTCGCCAAACAAGGTCAGCGACTGGTCATATGAGAGCATCGCCTTGACCCGCATCTCCGCTGTCTCTTCATCCAGGCCATGCGAACCGGCGCGCGCTCCTGCATTAACCTCGACGCACAGCGACCGGATGAGCGAGCGCAGCGCATCTTCAGGCAGCTCGCGCGCACTGCCGTAGCGCAATACCTGGACGAGCGGGACCGCTGCCAGCATCAAATCCGTGATATCGCTCGAATGGATTGCAGCTGCCTGTAACAGATCGATGCACTCAGTTGCCGCACCGGGCAGATCGGCGACGAGAGCTGAACGAATCAGCTCGGTGAGAGTCGCCACCGAATCTGAAGCCTTAGCCCGGGCCACGGTCGCGTTGGCTGCGGCCTGCTCGATGGTGACGCCATAGATGAGCGCTTCGGCCAAAGCTACAGAGAGCTCCGGCATCCACCGCAAGGTCCACACCTCACGAAAGGTTCCGCGGCCGGCTTCGGCGTCGATCAGCTTGCCCCAGGGAACTTTGATCAGGCTCAGCCGATGCAGCAGCGTCGACTTCAGAAGTCCGGCCTCGGAGCGAAGGTCAAACCGGGCTTCCATCTCAATGTCTTCCGGCTTCAGTCGGGTCTTTCTCTGCCACAGGGCGAGGTCGCGGGCGAGCGGCATCTGCGGAACGTCATCACCGATCTCACCAACGCGTTCACCGACGTAGACCTTCTGGTGCACGAGCATCATCGGGATGGAATCGCCGTGACAGAGAGTCGCAAGCGAAGCGTCGCGCATCTCGGCAAGGCCGGGGATGCTGTGCCCGCGCATGGCGGCAAGCCCGAGTGCGAGTCGCGCCGCTTCTATCGCCGAGGCGGTTGGGGCAGCGTAACCTTGCTCCCGCAGAGTCATTGCTGTCTTGGCCTGCCAGGATGCAGCGAATTGCTCGACTGGAGGTCGATCGCGCTCAGCGTAGAGCGACCAGAGGTGACGATACCATCCGGGCGAAATGACTCCGGCGCCATAGCCAGACCGAACGCTCAACCTGCTGTCCGTCCAAGGCACCCAGGTCGCCTCTACCTTCACTCGTGGCAGATCTTTGACGATCGCCTTATCATCGGCGGCCTTAGTAGGAGCACGCAATGCACTCACGTGCCATGCCCCGCATACGACCGCGATCTTGCCCGCATACTCTTTCAGCGCTTCACGGATGTGAATGCGCATGAAAGCTTCGCGGCGTGTCTCCCTGAGAGACTCTTGCTCGTCAGGAGATTCAGGCTGACACTCACGAATCTGCGTCATCGCCGTCTCGATTGCGGTAAACGTCGCGACTGCCGCGTCGCCCATGCCTCCAGCCTGCTCGATCAACGAATTCCAGAACGATTCACCATCCTCATATCCGGCAGCTTCGGCCAATTGGTCGAGGGGATCCGGCCGGCGCTCAATGGGGGAACTGCTCGAATCCGAGTCCTTTGCCTGCGCCAGCGAAACTGCAGCGGGCCAGTCAATAAACCGGACCGGCCGATTTCTTTCTGTTGCCCACCGCATCGCCTGCCACTCCGGGGAGAATTCTGCGAACGGCATGAAGAAGGCACGGTTTGGATCGTTGCTCGCATGGAGCAGCAACGCAACCGGTGGCTTCATCGCCACGCTCGCGGCATAGCGGATCAGTTCGTCGGCCTCAGGAGGCCCTTCTATCAATACGCAATCAGGATCGACAGCGTCGAGTGCCCGGCGCAGAAGCACAGCCGAGCCGGGGCCGTGGTGCCGAATCCCGAGCAAATGTATCCGCTCATCCATTGGTGCCTACAGAACCTCACGCATGGCGGAGTAGAGATCGCTCCATCCATCGCGCGTTCGCACCACATTCTCCAGGTACTCCTCGAGCGCGACGGTGTCCTGCACAGGATCTTTGATAACCGCACCAACCAGATTCGGCGCGAGGCTATGCGCATCGATCGCACCGTCGCCAAAATGGGCGGCGGAGGCCCAGGCACTGACACCTACCGAGATCGCTTCGGCCGTTGAGAGCGAGCCGGTAGAGGTCTTCAGCTTCGTCTTGCCATTCAGAGTCTTGCCTTCGCGCAACTCACGGAAGAGCGTAACGATGCGAACCATTTCGCGGTCCGATGGCTGAATTGGCGGCAGGCTCAGATTCGTGCCGATCTCCTGGACTCTCTTCACCACAATACCCGTCTCTTCCTCAAGGGTCGCAGGCGAGGGCAGAACAACAACATTGAAGCGGCGCTTCAGAGCGGACGAGAGATCGTTGACGCCTTTGTCCCGGTTATTCGCCGTAGCGACGACGTTGAAGCCCCGGCGGCCATCGATGGAAGTGTTTAGTTCGGGAATCGGGAGAGTCTTTTCCGAAAGCACCGTGATCAGCGTGTCCTGCACATCGGACCCCATGCGAGTCAGCTCCTCCAGGCGCACGATCGTACCTTCTTCCATTGCACGCGTGAGAGGCGTCTTCACCAGGGCGTCAGCGGAGGGGCCTTTCGCGAGCAGCAGTGCATAGTTCCAGCCATAGCGAATCTGGTTTTCGTCAGTGCCTGCGGTGCACTGGATAAGGCGTTGCGACGATCCGGAAATGGCTGCGGCCAGGTGCTCCGAAACCCAGGACTTGGCTGTGCCCGGCAGACCAAGCAACAACAGCGCGCGGTCTGTAGCCAAGGTTGCCACCGCGGTCTCAATGAGTCGCCGATTGCCCACATACTTCGCCGAAATCTCCGTCCCATCCGCAGCCTTGCCACCCAAAAGGTAGGTCACGACTGCCTGAGGCGACAGCCGCCAGTTGTCCGGGCGCTCACGCTTATCTCCCTTGGCGAGCGCCTTCAGTTCGCCGGCAAAGATATCTTCAGCGCCTCGGCGCAACCTCTCGTCACTCATTCAGAACCTCGCTCCATGTTGTCCAGGATTTCCATCAAAGATAGCGCGTTCGCAGTCAATGTTGGATCAATGTCCCCGAGTTGTTTCCGCAAACGTTCACGAAGTTCGGGCGCAGCGCAGGCTGCGAGAAGCTCAGGCCAATCGGGCTTCGCCTTCTGCTTGTCTTCCAAACCTGCGCTCCAGTCGGAGCGCAGCATTCCCTCCATCAACTTGGTGGGCAGGGGTCCTCGAATAGTCGTATGCAGCCAGCTCCAGGCGACATAATCGTGCGGCGGCTTTGCAGATTGAGCTTGGGTGAGCGACTGCGCCCACTGGGTTCTCTTCTCGCGCGACAAGTGCGTGAGATCGAGTCTTCCGCTTGCACTCATCCGCTCCCAAGTCTCAGGAGACCTCTGGCAGACTTTCTCCAGCAGATCAAATCGCCCATCCAGCGTTGCCATCCACGCCAGCCCGAGCAGGAGGTCAGGCGACTTTGCGCCGGCCTCGATTACATCAGCTTCTGCGATCTGCAAACCACGAGCGAATTCCTGCCAGCTCACGTCGGAGAATAGCTCGCGTATCCAGGTTGGAGCAGTGTGTTCTTTTACATTTGCAGGAAGTTCGAGCACCAGTGCGACGCGCTTCCGAAGTACACCCTTTTCCTCTCGGCGAATTCTCTCCATACACTGCGCCAATGCCGGATTCTCGTAGGAGGAGCCGAGTCGGCCAAGCAGTCTTCCAGCCAAGGCCTTCACACGAGGCGAGCGATCTTTCACTCGCTCTTCGAGAAAGCCTTGGTCAGTAGAACTTAGGCCGATTTCAAAAATGGTCAGGAGTTTGAGACGCGCTTCCGGATCCTGCTGGGCCCACGCCGCAGCGACCAGCTCACGCGCCGCCGCAGGATCTTCTCGCCGGCGCTGGTCAATGTATTGCACTCTCCTGCGTGGCGCGGCCAAATGCCAAGTCTTATCGTCGAGGGCTTCTTCGCCATAGAAAGAGCTCGCCGCCGGTGCGGACTCGCCTTGCCGCGTTGCCCATTGTTCCGCACTCGGCCCCAGGTAGGCTGCCCAGGTCTCGACAAAGCTGCTCAATTTGGGAATGTCGAATGGGTGCAATCGCAGATTCAAGCGGTCCATCGCTGCGGCGATCGCGAGAACAATATGCTCGCTCGCCTTCGAAGTTGTGAGGAGCCTGATCAGAGGCCGGCGCAGTTTCTCCGGTAGAATCCTGCGTTCATCCCGAACAACAGGATCAGGTTTGAGATTGCCAGGAGATGCAGGCTTTTCGAACCGCAGGAGTTGTCCAGCGAAGCTGAGAGCCCGCCGCGTAGCAGTGTCAGCACTGCCAGCGGGAGTTCCATCGAAGACACGGTGCAGGTCGATCGGACTGCGCACTGTTCCCGCTATAAGGTTCGGCAGTACACGTGTCTTGATCACTGCGGATCTCATGCGTTCACCCATCGGCCTAATTCCGTTTCGGCCCAGCAGAGCGTGAGGCGATGGCCGTCCCACAGACCAATTCCATCCACTGCATTCAGGCTCGCCAAGGGTTCGGCGATCTCCCATTGCGATGACCGTATGGGTAGCGCGACCGCGGTAGAGCTGCCCGCCCCGGCGCAGAGAAACAGCGATCGATCGGATCTCCTCACTTGCCCTTTGCGGAATGCAATTGGCCATGTGCCAATCCATGGCTGGGCTCCCAGTGCTGTTTCATAGGCTTCGAGAGTCGCGCCCAACTCGCGGTCTGGGAGCTGCAACGCGGCATCCGCTGCTTCCGCTCCCGACTTGACACTGGCGATCAATGCGCGAAGCGGCGAAGCAGACGGATAGAAGACTATCTCCGCCTGGATTCTGTCCCCAACACCATAGCCGCTCGTCGCGGCTCCTGAAGCAACGGGAACAAAATCCAGCAGCAGCGCGAAGCGATGCTCCACCTTGGAATCTTCACACCACAGCCACGTTTCGATTCTCCGCAACCGGTCCGGTTGTACTTCGGATAGGACCGCAACTACTCGCCAGGATGCTGTAACGCGTAGGCCATCCGCATCCGCCAACAGCTCTTCGCGGGTCGTATTCCAGCCAACGGTGCGCCTTACATCCATCTTCAGTGCTGTCGGTAGCGCATCCTGCCGCCGATACGCCTCGGCTATCAGATAGGTCTGACCCAGCTCTTCGATGGCTACAAGAGGGCGTTGTGCTTCCGGCGCCGCAAACAGCTTCGCGGGCAGGCCTTCAATCCGCGCAGCGAGACCACCAGCCTTCGCGTCGACGAGCCGCTGGGCGATGACCTTGCAGGCTTGAGTACATTGGCCGACGAACGCAGCCATTCCGCGCTCGATCTGGTCAGAGAGCCAGATATCGAGTTCGTCGAGTCCGCCAAGAATGGCGGCCTCGCGTTCTGCGCGGTTCTTCTCTTTGATGACTGCCGCTCGCGCCTCGGCCTTGGGGTCCACCACAGTTTCGGTTGGCTGTTCGTGTAAAGCCGCAATTGAAGCCTTCGGCTTTGCCTCATCGGTCGCGGTTGCGGCCTTGCCAGGAGGCCCGCGCCGGCGCGACACCCAGTCCCTGACCCAATCCGGCGCATCCTCTGCAGTGAACGCAACTTTGCCTTCTGCGCGCATCCACATCAGCGCGAGGGAATGCTTGCACGGAAACTTTCGGCTGGGACACGTGCACTTGTATCCGGCATCAGCTTCCGCAATGACTACCCGATAGGGAGTTGCGCCAGATCCCTGACACTCACCCCAGAACAGGCCGTTGTTATCCGTCGCCAGCCTCGGCCAGAGGTTCGGCTTTAGCAGCTTCCGCGCGGCATCGACGGAGGACTGATCGGGGGCAAGCGTTTCAATTCTCTCCAGCGTGAACGCCATACACAGAGCATATCGCCCCTAGAATTACACCAGCGCAAACAGGAACGTCTCATGCTAGGATAGGTGCCCCATGACGAGATGGCCGGGGCTGGTTCGATGCGTCGTGCTTGCCATTCTGATTCTCCAGGCGAATGGAAACCTGGAGGCCCAGGCTGGGCCGCAGTCAGGCAACACAAGCGCAGTCGACGAAGCTGCTGCACACGCTGTGCTGACTCAAGATTTTGTGCGGCTTCATCTGCCGCTGCGGGCGGCCACACCCGTACCACTGCGCGCGTCAGCGTGGCTACTCTCACCGGAGAACCAAAAGTCGGGCGCCATCACTGCGGATCTGCCGGCGGGCGCTCGCGCAGCCGACATAGCGCTACCGTTGCCGCGGGACAAGAAAGGCGAAGCAGAGTCAGGGATTGGTTGGTACCGGATCGCGTACCGCCTGGACAGTGCCGATCAGTCCGCGACCGAGGGCATTCTGGCCATCGGGGCGATTGCGCCAAACCTGCTCGAACTGCATCTGGCACGGACCGAGCCGGTCATACCCGGCAAGCCGCTCAGCGTTCGCGTGTACGCGGGAAATCCGGTGACCCAGCGACCGTTCCGCAATGCGAGTCTGACGGCCACGCTCGAGTACGACGATCCGGCCTCAAAGGCCCCGAAGGCTCCAAAGGTGCGCGTTGTGCGTACCGCAAGATCTGACGGGAGTGGCGAGGTGCTGATCACCTTCCCCACTCCCGGTGTTCCGGACACTGATGCGACGATCACTGTCGTCGGTTCGGTGGCGGGCGAGGCCGGCGAGAAAAGCACGACATCCATCGAGAGTGACCTTACTACTTTTGACCAGACCGCGGTTCACATCGAGACCGACAAGCCGCTGCATAAGCCAGGCGAGATCGTGCATCTGCGAGCACTCGTGTTCGATGGCGCCGGGCGCGCGGTGGACAAGACTCCGCTGACGCTGACGATCTACGATCCGCAGTCGAAGACGCTGCTGGAGACTCCCGTCGAAACCGATCGCTTTGGCATCGCCAGCTATGACTGGAAGACCGAAGCGCATCTCGTCACTGGAGACTATGAGGCGGAGTTTGCGATGGACAGTTCGTCTGACTGGAGCGGCTCAGCGCGCCTTCCGTTGACCATCGAGCGGTACGATCTGCCGGAGTTCACCGTTACAGCGACGATGGACAAGGGCTACTACACCGCCGGTCAGACACCAGTGGTGCATCTGCACGCAGGTTATCTTTTCGGCAAACCCGTGGCGAAGGCGCAGGTGCGGGTGGCCCGTGCAAAGGAAAACCGCTGGAACTCCAATCCGGACGAAAAACCAGAGCCGGAGAAAACCGCCGCGTTGGACGCAAACGGAGACGCGACCATCTCGCTGGACGAGAGCCGCGGGCTTGCTGAGATCAAAGACAACGAATACGAGCGCTACGTGGATGTCCGCTATCACGCGATTGTGACGGACGCGACCACCGGACGCAGCGAGCCGCGCAACTTCACGGTGCGCCTGACGCGTTATCCCGTGCATCTTTATCTGAACCGGTTAGGCGGCAATGATCGGGAGGGCGACTATATTGTGACCGCCAGCTACGCGGACGGAGTGCCCGCAAGCTGCCGCATCACGCTGGACTGGATGGAAAGCGGTTCCCAGTCCCGTAGACGCGCCGCCACCGTGTCGACGAATCAGTACGGCGTAGCCAAGGTGCAATTGCGGTATCCGGCCGAGGAAATCGGCAAAGATCAGTGGTCCAGCATCGGCCTGCGCCTGACCGCGAAGGACGCTGAAGGCCGCACCTCCATTTCCGATGAGACGGTCTACCCTGGCTACGGAGGCGGACCCTGGGTGGAGGTCCGACATAGTCTGCTGAAACCGAACCAGCCGATCGAGCTGATCGTGCATGCGGAACCTGGCAGCATGGTGGATGTCGATGTGCTCTCCGGCCATGGATTGCTCGCACACGAACGCATACGCATGAGCAGCGAGGCCGAACCGATGACGATTCCGGCGGACGGGGCCTTCCATGGCGTAGTGACGTTGTGGGCCTATCAATTCCAAAGTGCGAAGGAACGGCGCAGATACAGCTGGCGCGACTATGACGAGACCTACAAGTCAGTGCTTTACCCGGAGAACCGCGAGCTAAAAATCAAGGTCAACGGTCTTGCGGAGTCGTACGCGCCCGCCGCGATGGTGAATGCAAATCTGCTGCTCCGCACCGGAGCGGGCGCGGCTGTCAGTGGAGCCTTCGGTGTCAGCGTCTTTGACGAGGGCGTGGAGCAGCGCGCTCAGACTGAGGAGGCGCAGAATGAGCGCGGGTACGGGGGATGGTGGAGTTCCGGCGAAAGCATCGGTGGCGTTTCATTGGCCAGCCTTGACCGCGCCGACCTGACGCAGGCCATTCCCGATGATCTGGACTTGGCGGCCGAAGCGGTGCTGGAATACGCCGGCAATGCGCGAGGCAAGATCGAGGCAGAGGACTATGACGAGGAGCGCAGCAGCTTCGACCAGATGATGAAGAAGGCGCTTGCGCCGGTGGGCACCGCGATCCTGAGTGCTCACCCCGTGAGGCTGCCGGAAGATGCCGGCGTGATTCACAACATCACGCATGCTGCGGGGCTCGCAGATAACTCATTGTTGGATCCATGGGACACGCCATATCGCGGGCGAGACACATTGGAAGAGACTGATGAATCGCTCACATTCACCAGTGCCGGGCCGGACAAGAAGTTCGGTACGGATGATGACTTCGATGTGGATGTGGCACAACGCAACCTGTTCGCGCTTCCGGGGCTGAGGCTGACGGAGATTCTGAACAGCACCATTCAGGCGGACAGGCCGCTGCCTGCAGACGTCGATGATTTGAAGGCTGCGGCGCGTGGCGGCGGGCTGAATCTCGATGCCGTGCTCGATCCGGCCGGTAAGCAATATCGCTACAGTCTCTCAGTCCGTGGCCGCCTGTACACCGTCCAGGTCTTCCGCCAAGATACGCCGAACGCAGACGCAACAAGCACGTGGCCGCTCTGGACGAGTCCCGCGCTCGACTACTTCCGGCCCACAGAACAACGCATGCAAGGCGCTCTGGACGCATGGACCGCCACCGGGCACACCTACCCAAACACTGAGGCAGAAGCAAAGGCGGCGTTTGCGTCCGCAGGAATCGACGTGGATCGACTAAATGATCCGCTCGGCAACAAGTTGCAGTTCGTCGTAACCCAACTGATGATGTACACGCAGTCTGAGCACGTCACCGCGGACGCTGCGGACGTTAGCTCGGCCTCCGCCAAGCCGGTGACTCGCCTGCTGCGTGCGATCCAAGTCGTCCAGCCCGCGGACGCGGCAGACCGACCGGCAACGCCCGTCGCGCAGTTCCTGCATGCAATGACGGAGCAATCGGGCAGCGACCTCACGCCTGTCGCAGTCGATGATGGCATGTTCAATGGCAACACCGGGGCGATTGGCGGAACCGTAACAGATCCATCCGGCGCTGTGGTTGCACACGCCACCGTCACCATCAAGAGCGCCGACGGCTCCGCCACGGTTGAGACTGTGCAAACGATGGCCAATGGAATGTTTCTTGCAAAAAGCCTGGCGAGCGGCACATACACCGTCCAGTTTTCATCTCCAGGATTCCAGTCGGCGATTGTGAATGAAGTCGCTGTCCATACCTATGCGTTGACCACCGTCGACATGAAGCTGAATGTAGGCGCTGCAAACGAGACCGTCACGGTCGCTTCTACTGCACAGACTCTCCAAACCCAGAGCGCCGAAGTAGCATCCTCCAAGCCAGCCCAGAGCACGCGTGCGCAGGCGCACATAAGCAATCCTGATCAGCAGTTCACGCCGCGGCTGCGGCACGTCTTTGAAGAGACGGCGTACTGGGCGCCGTCGATTGAGACTGCCCCCAATGGGCGGGCCGGCATTCAGTTTCATCTGCCAGACAGTCTCACGACCTGGAAGCTGCATGCGCTCGCTTCAACGGTGGACGGCCGCGTGGAGAGCATCGACCAGACCTTCCGCACCTTCCAGCCATTCTTTGTGGACCTTGACGCGCCCCAGGTGATGACCGTCGGCGATGAACTCACGCTCCCGGCTACCCTCCGCAACTACACAGCCCACGATCTGGATCTTCCCGTAAAGGCAGAAGCGTCGGACGCGCTTCAACTGACCACATCTGCGACCACGCGGGAACATGTTGCAGCGAACGGCTCGGCCTCGCCTGTCTTCGGACTCAGAGCTGCTTCATCCACTGCGGCCTCCCCGCTTCGTATTACCGCCGTTGCCGCGCGCGAGGGCGATGCAGTGGAGAAGACCATTCGCGTTCATCCGGACGGCGAGCCGCGAAGCATCGCCACCAGCAGTCTCCTGCGCGGCAAGGAAACCAGGCTGGCGTTGGACCTTCCGGCGGACACCATCCCCGGATCGGCGCATGTGAGGCTGCTGCTCTATCCCAACCTCGGCTCGCAGCTGGTGCAAGCGATGAAGGCCGCGCTGGAGCGACCCTATGGATGCGGCGAACAGACGCTGTCTTCCACCTATCCCAGCCTTTTGTATCTCCAGCTTGCTGCCGCGGCCAAGGACGGAGGAGGCAGACTGGACGCCGATGTGGAGGCCCAGGCCAGGGACTATCTGCAACTCGGCTACACACGGCTGAAGGACTACTTCGATGCGAGCGGTGGCCTGACCTACTGGGGCGGCAATGATCACTCGCCCGATGCTGCGCTGACGGCCTATGGCATCGAGTTTTTGACGGAGGCCACTTCATACATCGATGTGGACCGTCAGCAGATTCATGACGCGATGAACTGGCTTTTGCGCAGCCAGCAGCCGGACGGAAGTTGGCGGCCGCGTTACGGCCAAACCGGTGCCGAAGAGAACCTATACATCGCTGTGGCATTGTCCACAGCATTGGAGAGCAAGGATGTACCCCAGGACCTGCGCAAGCGGGCTACCGAGTCCATCGCCCGCGCCAAGGCCTGGGCCGCCTCCTCCGCGTCCGCCCCGCACGATCCGTATGCCAACGCGTTGCGACTGCTGCTCGACGCCAGAAACCCAGAAGAGTTGCGGGCTAATCTCGCGGCCAGTGAAGTCCACGATCGATATGGATTGCACTGGTCGGAAACGAGCTACTCGCCGTTCTACGGATGGGGTCGCGCCGGCGACATTGAAACCACCGCCATGGTGCTCCAAGGACTTCAGAAGACGGGCACACGAGGCGACAAGCTCGAAGACGATGCGCTGCTCTATCTGCTTGGCAGCCAGGATCACTATGGCGTCTGGATGAGCGGTCAGGCAACCGTGCGTGTGCTAAAGGCGTTGCTGCCGCTCGCAATGGCACAGATGAAGGGCATTGCCTCAGCACAGCAGATCAAGCTTTCTATCAACGGGCAGCCCCTCATTGGAACTGATGCCGCGGCGCTGAAGTTCGATCCGAAGATCGTTGCCGCGCCACGCTTGCTGGATTTATCGGCGAAGTTGCATCCCGGCCACAATGAGCTTCTGTTTACCGGATCGGACGAGTTGAGCATTGCCAGTGTGAGTACCGCCGCCGACGTTTATGTACCCTGGGGAAACCGCTCGCACGAAAAGGCTACGCAGACCTCGACGGGTGCCGGGCTGGACTTCGGGTACGCCTGCGAATCCTCTGGTGCTGCGGCGGGCTCGCCGATTGAATGCACTGTGGATGCGCGCCGTTTCGGGTCGCAGAGTTACGGTATGTTGCTGGCCACCGCAGGTCTTCCGCCCGGAGCAGATGTCGATCGCGCTTCCTTATCGAAACTGATTGATACAGGCACAATCTCCCGCTATGAGCTTGAGCCGGATCGCATCGTGTTCTACCTGTGGCCCTGGCGCGCGGAAGGCCTGCACTTCACGTTCCGCTTCACACCTCGATACGCAATCAAGGCGAAGGCCGCGCCAGCAAGGCTTGAGGACTACTACAACCCGGACCTGAATGTAGTGCTCGCTCCGCAAACTTATTTCGTCTCTTCGACTGCCTATAAGTAGCCGCATCCAGGTTCCACTTCGATCTGTCAGTTTGCCCCTGAATGCATTCAGCAATCGGTTGACTATGTCTTCTGACCCCCTCGAATTTAGACCTATTCGACGCAAATCGCGCGGAAGCCGGTCCCAAAGGAGCCATCCAGAGCTGCTTAACCCACATGCACCGAAACAGGCACCAGGCAAAAATCAGTCCACCGACGAGGTGGGCTGATTTCTTGTAACGTAATGATTCTAAGGTGGTGCCGGGAGGGGGGGTCGAACCCCCACGGGCCGAGGCCCGGCGGATTTTGAGTCCGCTGCGTCTGCCAGTTCCGCCATCCCGGCTCGTCTTAGAATTCTAGCAGCGTCAATCGAATAGCAAAGATTCCACACGTCCGCGGCAGCTACTGCACTTTGCCCTGCGGCCGCAATCGTGCCAGTTCCCCGGCGCACGCGATGGCGTTCAACGCCGAGAGCTTCAGGTTATCGGCGGCCATCCACACCCAGAAGCGCGTGGCGGGAGCTGCTACAGGCGATGAGGCGCCACCAGCCACTATTTCGGCGGAAGCCGTTTGGGCGGCAGGCAAGCCGGCGCTCACGCGCGCGAGAATTCGCGCGTGGGCCGCAGCGCTGACGTTCGTTGGCGGATCACTGCCGGCGCCCTGGACATCGATGGCGCCCCCGCGCAGCGCCGTTTCGGCCTGAGCGACAGTGACAGGCGCGCTCAGCTCGAGGAATACTGACATGGTGATCGAGTGAAATACCGGGGCTTGCACCACCTGGAGCGCGAGCGCCGGAGCAGCGCTGCCGGCGAGGATAGCGTATTCATAGGCGATGCGCGAGCGGATGGCAGCAAGATCGATCCGGGCAGCGTCTCCCATAACCGGCAGGAGATTAAAGGCAGTCTGCGCGTCGAACTGCAGGCGCGGGATGGACTGGAAGGAGAGCAGAGCGACGGTCTGCTGATGCAGTTCGTCCATTGCGGCCTGGCCGTGCTCGGAGGCCGGTTCAAAAACCGTTGCGGCGATCGAGCGAACGGGGAGGTTTGTGCTCAGCTGGTTTGCGACGGCCAGAAGCATCAATGTTGCCGAATGCGCGGCAACCACTGCGGGCGTGTTCAGGTCGAGTTGCGGTGAGGCGGAACGAAGCGAAGCCGTCGCTCCGGAAGCGAAGATCCATGGCGCGCGCACAAGGACACCGGGTTCGGATTCAAGGGCGCCCGTGAGGTCCACGATTGCCGCGCCGGCCTTTTGCGCGGGACGCCAGAAGCGGAGGGTATCCTGTGCCGTGCCGGCGAAGAACGCGAAATCGATCCCATCGAACGAATCGGCATCGAGCTTCTGAACAACGGAAACGCCCTCTGCTGCAGCCGTTAGCTGCCCGGCCATACCCTCTTCATCCAGCAGCGCAATGTCGCTGGCTGCGAGCGGCGACTCCGCGAGCGCGTCGTTCAGCTCTTTGCCGGCAATGGACGATGCGCCCACGATGGCGACTCGAGTTGTTGCGGTTGGCGGCAA
>DATNAU010000167.1:0-4437 GCA_035572415.1 Acidobacteriaceae bacterium | reverse complement strand
TCAAGATGATCGTCTCCAACATCGGCATCACCGATGGATTTCAGTCCATCTACACCAGCAATTCCGACGAAAGCACGGCCTTTGTGGACGTGGAACTCAATCAGCAACACAGCAAAAGCAGTTTCGAGTACATGAACGAGGTGCGCGCCAGGCTCCGCAAAGACCTGCCCGAAATCTCCACCTACTTCCAGAGCGGAAGCCTGGTGGATGGAACCGTGAATCAGGGTATGCCCGCGCCCATCGACGTTCAGGTGGAAGGTTCTGCCTTGCGCGGCGATTATGCCACTGCCTCCCAGCTTGCCGCAAAGATTCGAAAACTGAACGATGTCAGCGATGTCCTCATTCCCCAGGACATGAATTATCCAGCCCTGCGGGTCGACGTCAATCGCGGCATGGCTGCACGACTGGGGCTTACCTCGAACGAAATCATTCAGAACGTGATCACTGCGCTTGATTCCAACGGCATGATTGCACCGAGTTATTATGTCGATCCGAAAACGGGCAACAATTATCTTGAGACCGTTCAGTTCCCCATCTCAGACACCAAAAGCCTCACCGACCTCAAAGAGCTTCCCCTGCGATCGGCGGACGGAAAGACGGTAACCAGGCTCGGCGCGGCCACCACAATCTCGTTCGAAGATTCGCCAAGCGAAGTCGATCACTACCAGATACAACGCAAGGTTGACATTTATGTCGCTCCCAAAGGAGAAGATCTTGGCGGCCTTGCCAAACAGGTTCAGCAGGTCATCGCCGGCACCTCCATCCCGTCGAGCGAGCGCGTAATCGTGCGCGGTTCGGTAAACGCCATGAACAAATCGTTCGTCAGTTTCGGCGTCGGTCTTCTTCTTTCAGTTGTACTGGTCTACCTCATCCTGATGGCGCAGTTTGCCTCATTCAAGGATCCACTCATCATTCTGCTTGCCATCCCGCCGGGCATCATGGGCGTGATCCTCACGCTCTATCTCACCCGCACCACAATGGATGTCATGTCCCTGATGGGCGTAATCATGATGACCGGAATCGTGGTCTCGAATTCCATCCTGATCGTCGACGTCACGCGCGTGCTGCTCAAGGAAGGAATGCCCATCGAAGAGGCGGTAAGCATGGCATGCCGGATGCGGCTGCGGCCTATTCTCATGACCTCGCTGGCCACCGTGCTGGGCATGTTGCCCATGGCGTTCACGCTTGAGGAAGGCAGCGAATTCTATGCCCCCTTGGCGCGCGCCATCATTGGCGGATTGGTCGTCTCGGTGATTTTGACCCTTTTTATCGTGCCCGCCGCCTATCTGCTCGTGCATCGCAAGCACGCCAACATTGAGAAGGAAAAAATCGAAGGAGAGTACGCGTATGAGAAGGGTGATTGATGGAGTGGCTGCCTGCCTCGCTCTGGTGGCGGCTTCTCTGGCGGCTCCAGCGCAGACGCCGCCCGCTCCCGCGCCACAACCACCCGCGCAGCTGACACTGGCCCAGGCCGAGCGGATCGCAATTCAAAATAACCCCAACATCGGCATCGCGCGCCTGCTGACGCTCGCCCAGGGCCAGGTGGCTCGCGAGGCGCGTTCCGCATCGATGCCCACCTTGGTCGGCAACATGACCGCGGTCGGCGCGCACGATAACACCCGCATCACCGCCGGCGTGCTCAACAACCCGTCAGTGTATGATCGCGCCGCCGGCGGACTCACCGTCAGCGAGTTAATTACGGACTTCGGCCGCACTCACAACCTGGTCCTGAGCGCGAAATCGACGGCCCGGGCGCAGCTTGAAAGCGAGCGCGCCACGCAGCAGGACATCACCCTCACCGTGGATCAGGCCTTCTACCGCGCGCTAACCGCACAGGCCGTGCTGAAAGTAGCGCACGAAACCGTCAATGAACGGCAGGCTACGAGTGAGCAGGTGGCCGCCATGACCAAGGCGAACCTGCGCTCGCAAGTTGACCTGAGCTTCGCCCAGGTACAGTTGTCGCAGGCGCAGTTGATGCTGCTGGACGCGCAGGATCAGGCGGAGACCGCAATGGCCGCCCTCGACACCGTGCTCGGATTCGAGCAGGACAATGAATACGCGCTCGTCGATCCGACGCCGGCAAATCCCGCTCCGCCGCCTCAGAATGCCGAATCGCTGGTTCAGCAGGCATTCACGGCGCGGCCTGACCTCGCCGCGGCCAACGACAACTTCACGGCGGCCACGCAATTCAGCAAAGCGGAACGCGACCTGCGGATGCCGACTGTCTCGGCGCTGGCTGCGGTCGGCGGCACGCCGGTCCGCGCCGACCAGATTCAATCCTCCTGGTATGGCGCTGCCGGCGCGAACATAAGTATCCCCATTTTCAATGGCTTTCTCTTCAATGCCCGCGAGCAGGAGGCAAAGCTGCGCGCCAGCGCCTCGCAGCAGCAGGTGCGCAGCTTGCGTGACAATATCGCGCGCGACGTGCGCACCTCGGTGCTCAACGCGCAGGACGCATTCCAGCGCATCCGCGTGTCGCGGGAGATGTTGACTCAGTCCAACCTGGCTCTCGATCTCTCGCAGCGGCGTTATCAACTCGGCTTGAGCAGCATCGTGGAGCTTACCCAGGCGCAGTTGGCGCAAACCCAGGCACAGATTTCCGTCAGCGATGCTCGTTACGCATACGCCACTGCGCTCTCCGTACTGCATTATCAGTTGGGTCGGTAGATCGAGGTACGCGAATTAGGTCAGCGCCCCTGCCTCGGCAGGGGTACATTCTGTGAGAAATTCTAGCTATTCAGCGGGTGATGTTGGAACGATAAGCTCTGCCGGAGCAGAACCATCCATCGCAAATCTGAACGAAATCAATCTGAAGATCCTCTCGATGTCTCAGATGTCCAGGTTCTTCACGTCCAGCGCGTTGTCTTCGATAAACTTCCGCCGCGCCTCAACATCTTCACCCATCAACGTGGTAAAGATGGCATCCGTCTCGGCAATATCCTCGAGCTTGACCTTGAGCAGCGTGCGGCGCTCCGGATCCATCGTTGTTTCCCAAAGCTGCGGCGCGGTCATTTCGCCCAGGCCTTTGTAGCGCTGCACCTGGAAATCCTTCTTGCCCTGCTCAACGAGAAACGCAAACAACTCGCGCGCGGTCTGCTTTTCCACGGGCTCGCGGGATGCGCGCGCTGCGCTGCGGGTCTGCTTGCTTTCCGCCTGCGCTTCGCCGCTTTCGCCCGCGGATTCCGCTTCTTCACCCGTCGGCTCGTGGGCGGCCTTTGTGGAGTATTCGATCAGGAACGGCGGCTCCAGGTAGTTCTTGATCTGCGAGTACTTCGACATCATCTGCCGAAACTCCGGGCTGGACGCCAGCGCCCAGTCGATGCACCGCGTCGCGCCCTGCGCGTCTCCGAAACAAAGCGACCAGGTATGATGCTCCTCATCCTGTACCGGCTTGTGCGGCTTGATTTGAAACTCGTCTGCCAGCGCAGTCAATTGCTCCTGCAGCGCGGCAATCTTTTCCGGTACGTCGCCACTGTGCTGGGAAGTAAAGTCGCTGCGATGCGTCAGCTCTGCCTTCGCCAGCAGCGCCACCAGCTTTTCATTGCGGAAGCGCTTATCCACCTTCTCAGCAAACCCGAGATACTCGTTTAAGTAGCCCATGAACCGGGTCAGCTCCGCGCCTTCGATCTTGCTGGCAGTCTCGCCGTGCCGCACCACCACCCCTTCCGAGGCGCGCTTCACCATCACCCGCACAAACTCGCGATCGTCCTTGATGTACTGCTCGGAGCGACCCTTCTTGATCTTGTAGAGAGGCGGCTGCGCAATGTACACGTTGTCGCGCTTGATCAGCTCCGTCATGTGCCGGAAGAAAAACGTCAGCAGCAGCGTGCGGATGTGCGAGCCATCCACATCCGCGTCGGTCATCAAAATGATCTTGCTGTAGCGCAGCTTCGCCGGATCGAAATCGTCCTTGCCGATGCCCGTTCCCAGCGCCGTAATCATGGCGCGGATCTCCTCGTGACCCAGCATCTTGTCGTAACGCGCCTTCTCCACGTTCAGAATCTTGCCTTTCAGCGGCAAAATCGCCTGGAATCGCCGGTCGCGGCCCTGCTTCGCCGTGCCGCCGGCGCTCTCACCTTCCACCAGGTACAATTCGCAGCGTTCCGGGTTGCGCTCCGAGCAATCGGCCAGCTTGCCGGGCAGGCCGCCGCCGTCCAGCGCGCCCTTGCGCCGCGTCAGGTCGCGCGCCTTGCGGGCAGCCTCACGCGCCCGCGCCGCCTCGATCGCCTTATTGATGATCCGTTTGGCCACCGGCGGGTTCTGCTCCAGGAACATGCCGAGCCGCTCGTTCACAAACGCCTGCACAATACCCGCGATGTCCGAGTTCAGCTTGCCTTTCGTCTGCCCTTCGAACTGCGGCTGTGGCAGCTTCACGCTGACCACCGCCACCAGCCCCTCGCGCACGTCGTCGCCGCTCAGGTTCTCCTTCATGTCCTT
>DATNAU010000166.1:0-3617 GCA_035572415.1 Acidobacteriaceae bacterium | reverse complement strand
GTGGATCTGGGGCGCGCCGCGGATCAAGCGAAAGGGATCGCCGCGATCGAGGGCGGACGGGCGGTGCGGATTGCCGCGCTTGAAACCTCGCGGGAGCGGGCGCGGGAGATGTTTCCGGACCTCGAGAAAAACGCGCAGCAGATGGCAGCATATCGCGAGTTGCCGGATGACGAGCTGTTCGCGGTGGAGTGGGTGCGGATTCCGCTCGATGCACGTGAGTTGCCGGGATACAAGGCGCCGCGGATTGCGTGCGCGATGTGCGGCGAGGGTATCAGCTATGACCGCGAGGTGGTGGAAGAGGAACTCGTGGAAGGCGCGGTAGTCCGAAAAATATTGTGTCGCGGATGCGCCGATCCAAAGGAGAGGTACTACCAGCCGCTTTGATCTGGTCCGCAGCTTCCTCGATGACAAATTCCCGGCGTGATTTTGCTAGGATTGGCGACGTTCCTGATTCTTATCCGAGGTGTGGAATGCGTGTGCGAGCGATGATGGCGATATGTGCGGTCCTGGCGATCAGTGCGGCGGCCGTTCCCGCACAGGCGCCGATGGGCAGCGCGGTCAATCTAGGCATTGCAGTTGGCTCGACCGCAAGTCCGAGGTTAGCGATCGATTCGCAGTTGGACCTGATTGAAGGCGAGCTGATGGGCGCGGCAAAGGCAATGCCGGAGGACAAGTACGGATTTGCGCCCAGCCAGGCCATCTTTGCGCCGGCGCAGAAGGTGGAGTTCGCGACCGTACGGACCTTCGGGCAGCAGGCGGCGCATGTGGCGCAGGCAAATTACTATTTCTATTCGATCGCAAGCGGAATGCCGATCGACCCGAGCGCCGGGACGATAAGCAAACTCACAAAGAAAGACGATATCGTGGCGGCGCTCGCGGGATCGTTCGCGTACGCGCGCAAGGCGATTGCGACGATCACGGCGGCAAATGCATTTGAGGTGGTGAAGTCTCCGGAGCCCGGCATGCTGGCGACCCGGGCGACGCTGGCGCAGTTCGCGATCTCGCATGCGAACGACCACTATGGGCAGATGGTGGAATATCTCCGCATGAATGGGATCGTGCCGCCGGCGAGCGCGAAGTAAGAACGGTTCAAGAGACAAGGTTCGAGGTTCGCGAGGCCGAGACAACATTGGCCGTCCGCGCTTCGACGCGCTCGTCAACTACGACCGCGATGCGGGCGGCGAGTTCGTCGATGGAGCCTTCGCCGATCGCGACGACGCGGTGCGCCTCGCGTTCGGCGATGTGTCGATAGCCCGTGTAGACGCGAGTGTAAAAAGCGTCGGACTCGCTCTCGAAGCGACCCTCATCCGCGCCGTTCTTCTGCGCGGTGCGATGGTTGCGGCGTCGTGCGCGCTTGAGTGAAGTGTCCAGCGGCGGCAGCAGCAGCAGGGTGAGATCGGGCTGCAGGTTGTTGCAGACCGCCGCGTGCATCGCCAGAATGCGCTTGCTGCCCAACTCGCGTCCGAATCCCTGATACGCCTCAGAGGAATCGGTGAAGCGGTCGCAGAGGACGATGGCGCCGGAGGCGAGTGCCGGGGCAATCACCTGCGAAATGGCCTGAGCCCGGTCGGCGAACATGAGCGCCATCTCCGCCAGCGGGGTGATCGAGCCGAGCGAAGACTCTGAGCGGGAGTCGAGCAGCACAGCCCGTAAACGATCGCCGAGCGGAGTGGAACCCGGCTGACGCAGCGTGACGACCTGGTGACCTGCCCCGGTAAGGTGCGCCGCAAGCCGGCGCAGCTGTGTGGTCTTGCCGGAGCCGTCAAGGCCCTCAAACGTAATGAACGAGCCGCGCGGCATAGACGGAGTGTATCGCAGCGGGTGGCCGGGCAGGCGGAGGCAGGCATCTTACAGGCAGCGCAGCACAGGTGTGCGCCGGGAGGTTCCATGCTGACCTTTGTGTTTCTCGCGTGCATTGCAATATTCGCGATCTTGGCGATTCTGCTCTCGATCTCTGCGAAGAAGCGCAAAGCTGGAGGTCGCGAGCGGGAATTGCATCCGCGCAACAATGCGCCGACGATCGAGCGCGCCAACTCCGACGAGGATTGAGAGTCAGGACCGGCCGCGGTGGACGAGATGAAGGTCCCAGGCCGGCGGGGCGCCGGGGCCGATGGTGATGGCGAGTGTGCCCTCATCGCCTTCGTGCAAGGAAGGGCCGGGGACCTTGTGGTCCCGGTGGGAGGAGTCGGTCCAGAGAACGGCGGTGGGCCCGCTGCCAATGATCTTGAAACGGTAACTGTATGTAGCGCCGTCAGCGAGCGTGTCGACACCGAAGCTCGCTGAGGGGTAGTCCACCTCTACCGTGGAGAGCGGGGAGCCTGTGCGATTGGTGACCGTGGCGGCGATATAGCGCGAGTGGCAGCCGGCGAGCAGGAGCATTGCGGCGAGAGTGGAAGCTGCTAGGAGTCGCATCCGGAGTCCAGATGTCCAGAGTATCAGGGTGCAGACGCATCGCCGCACGGGGAGTGCCGCGCATACGGTCGCGCGCCTGCACTGGCGCCAATGCTGTCGAGCTAAGCGAACAGAGTGGTAGGAGCACGTTCCACGATGCGCGCGGTGAGAACCGCGCCCGAGCGGCGATCATGCAAGGTGATCGGGAAAACCAGAACGCTCCAGCCGGGGCTGGGGCCCGTCGTGGCTGCGAAGAAGAGGCCGCGGCGGGTTCGATCGATGTAGGTATCCCGAGTCCGCGCCACATTGCGCAGTATCTCGCGCCAGTCGCTGGGTGAAGAGGGAATCTCCTGAAACAGATTGCGGCCCGGGAACCATTCGCGCGGCTGGCCGATGTATTCTGCGGCGGTGTCATTGCAATAGAGCCAGTTGCCGTCCTCGTCGAGGATCTGCACCAGCACGTCGGAGCCGATGGCGCGGGCGATGCGGGAGTAGAAGAAATCGCGCGCGTCCACCACAACGGGCGCGCCGCGGCGGCGGGCCTCAAAGGAGCGAAGCGCGGCCAGCAGGTCCTCCACCGAGCTTTGGCCCTTCAGCAGATGCATGTCCTCGACGCCGCCGAAGTGGCGCTCCAGGGTCGCGGACATGATGATGATGGGCACCTCGGGGCGACGCTTGCGCAGCTTGGAGGCGACCTCGGTGCCGAATTTGCCGTGGCCCAGGTGATAGTCGAGCACAGCGATATCGATCTGATCGAGCAACTCGCCGGCCTCTTCGATTGTCATTGCGGTGACAGAGGCGTATCCGTGCTGACGCAGAATCGTGCTGCGCAGATGCAGATTGACCGGATCGTCGTCGAGCAAAAGGACGTTCACATTCGGAGGGCGAACAAGTTCGATACCGGAGGAGATGGGCGGCTCGGTAGACACTGGACTTTAGATGCGCGGAATGCACGCCGCGCCATCTTACTCCTTGAGAATGTTTGTTGAATCGTTCTTTTTTCGCTCGCGGAGCAATTCGGGAAGCCTCTGAAACATGGCGGTCGCGCGTAGCCACTTCACGTTATCGAAGGCGGGGCTTCCGCTGACCGTGAGACCAGGAGCGACATCGCCACCCACTCCCGACTGTGCAGTGATCACCACACCATCGCCGACATGGTTGTGCCCGGCCGATGCAGCCTGTCCTGCGAAGATGACGTTGCGACCGACGTGAGTTGATCCGGCAAG
>DATNAU010000165.1:0-4571 GCA_035572415.1 Acidobacteriaceae bacterium | reverse complement strand
TGGTGACGTGCTCGGCATGCTGCGTGGAGATGACAACCGCATCCACGCGCACCGGCTTATGGTTTGCGTCATATTCCACCGAAACCTGGCTCTTTCCATCAGGCCGCAGATAGCTCATCAGGCCGGTCTTGCGCACCTCCGAAAGCCGCCGCGTCAGCCGGTGCGCCAGTGAGATCGGCGCCGGCATCAGCTCCGGGGTCTCGTTGGTCGCGTAGCCGAACATCATGCCCTGGTCGCCCGCGCCGCCCGTGTCCACGCCCATCGCAATGTCGCCGGACTGCTTGTTGATGGTCGAGATCACCGCGCAGGTATTCGAATCGAAGCCATACAGGGCGTTGTCATACCCGATCGCGGCGACCGTGCCGCGCACCAGGCTCTGGAAGTCCACATAGGCCTTGGTCGTGATCTCGCCGGCGATGACCACCAGGCCCGTGCAGGTCAGCGTCTCGCATGCCACGCGGCTGAAAGGGTCCTCCGCCAGACATGCGTCCAGGATCGCGTCCGAGATCTGGTCGGCGATCTTGTCAGGGTGACCCTCGGTCACGGATTCACTGGTAAACAAAAAACGGTCGCGGTTCGCCAAAACTGTTCCTCCACTGCGTTGACTGCTGGGATTGCTTCCAACCCTTCTATTTTACCTTCCGGGCCGCGCTGAGCCGGCTGCGAAGGACGCCGATGGAGGAAATCGGCTGTTGAGCCGCGAGATTCCGCATTGGGCGGATGAACAGCCTCGCGCCGACAATGCAGCCTTGGCTTGCTACATAGGAAAAAAGCGGCGCCGCCCATTGGGACGACGCCGCTGGATCAGGCCGGCTTCCGGATTAGAAGTCGAACTTGCCGCCCACCTGCAAGATGCGCGGACCCCGATCCGCCGTGGCCGTGCCGAAAGCGCTGCTGGTCGCGCTCGTACCGATGGTCGAGAAGTTTGTGTGGTTGAAAACGTTATATCCCTCTCCGCGAATGGTCAATTTCGCATCGCGCCAAATATTGAAAGTGCGGAAGAGGCCAAAGTCGAAACGATCGAAGCCGGGACCGTTGACGACACCGCGTCTCTCGTTTCCAACGCGATAGCTCGAAGGCGGCGGCGCGACGAAAGCCGTCTGATTGAACCAGTGCAACCGGGTATGCAACTGCGCCCCGCCCGTAGGCCTGCTCGGGTTGAACACCATGTCCGGTCGCAGGCTGGACGCGCTCGGGCCGATGATATCCAGCCCGCCGGCATCATTTGCCACGCCGCCACTGGTCTGCCCGTTATAGGTGCTGGTGAGACCTCCATACTGGATCGTTCCGCCGCCAGACATCGTCGCTGTCAGCGGCAGGCCGGAGTTCAGCGCCCAGATGCCGGACAGCTCCCACCCACCGAGCACTCTGCCTGCAATTCCATGCTGTGCGCGCATCCACGGCAGCTCCCACACGCCATCCACGTTCAGGATGTCGTCGCGGTTGTAAATGCTGGGGCCATATTCGGCGTTCAGGTTGTAAGTATTCTGCGGGGCCGAGCTGTAATCCGACTGCGCGTTGGTCAGGCCGCGGCTCCAGCTGTAGTTCACGTCGATCAGGCTCTTGCCGCTGAAGTGCTTGGTGAACTTCACCTGCAGACTGTTGTAGTTCTGATTGAAGATGTTCAGCACATCGTTGATGGCCGTGTAGCCGGGGTACGGACGGATCTGGTTCAGCGGCCCTTCGCAGGTTCCGCTGGTGAATCCGCTGCATCCCGGGACCTGCGTGTAGCTGATGCTGGTGTTCAGGAACGCGCCCGGCCGCACCTGGTTGATGTCCACGATGCCCTGCAGATGCGTTCCATGCTCCCCGAAGTAGCCCACGTCCAGCACCGCGGTTCGCGTGATCTGTTGCTGAAGATCGAGCGAGAAATCCTGCACGTAAGGCGTCTTGTACTGGACCATGGTTGCGTACAACGCCGGAGGCGCGCCCGTGGCGCAGGGACCGGCTAACGTGCTGGCATTGTTGACGGGATTGCCAAGCTGCGCCGAAGTGTAGTTGGTCTGGCAGAGGAACGGCGGATTGGTAAAGACCTCCAGCTCGTAGTTATGCACCGCCGAGTCGTCGTAGAACATGCCATAGCCGCCGCGCAGCGCCGTTCGGCCATTGCCAAACAAGTCGTACGCAAAGCCCACGCGCGGAGCCCAGTCATGCCTCTCTGCCTGGCCAACCTCCTGGTTGAATGGCGAACCATGGCTCTCGATCGACGGCGCGCCGGAGGGCTGAGTGAAGGGGAAATTTTTGGCGGGGAACGGCAGCGTGCTGGACGTTGCGGCGGTAATGTAGTCCGGGCTGGCAATCATGATGCCGTTCAGCGGATCTGCCACCGCGCTCGGCTGGAACCCGTTGAGCCCATTCACATTGGGGCAGTCGTTCAAGGTGTAGGTGGTTACAACACCGCTGGAGGTAAACGCCGTGGTGAAGGTCGTCTGTCCCGCAGTCGTGCAGAGGTTTCCATTGCTGGAGATGGTCTCAGCATTGATCGGGTTGAAGTAGCTCGGGTTGAAGTTGGTCAACTCGTGATTGTCGTCGAACGGCTGGCCGAAGTAGCTGTAACGAACGCCGAGGTTCAGCGTCAGACGCCGCGTCGCCCGCCAGTCATCCTGCCCATAAAGTTCAATCAGGTTCTCAGTAATCGCGGGATCGAGCGCCGCCGATCCCTGCGAGAAGCCGGCATTGGCGTTGCCGAGAAGGAAGTTCGCCCACTGCGAATCGAACGCGCTGGGAGCTGATGCCCCGAGTCCCGTCAAGGTACCGCCGGAAGGAGTCGTGGCATTCGTGAAACCGAAAAGACCCTGCGGATAGGGGCTGCCGTTGCCGGTGGAGTTTTCCTGCTTCTGGTAGTGGTTGTAGCTCAGGCCGAACTTGAAGGTATGCAGGCCGACTGTCTTCGTGATGGCGCCAAAGCCATTGTGGTTGCGGTCGTAATCGTTATAAATGCCTGCGCTGGCGATGCCTGTGACGTTTCCAAAGCTGAGCGACGGGATGGTGCCCAGGGTCACCGGATACGGCAGTGTCATCGCCGCGATGACGTCCTTGGAGACGCTGCCGCTGGCATATCCAATGGGCGTGCTGATTACAGCGCCGGAACTATACGCGTAACCCATATCGAACAGCATGGTTGGGTTGACGGTGATGGTCGCGTGGCCCATGTGCTGCGTTCCCGGAGCGCGCGTGGTCGAAGTGGATACGCCAGGCATGCCGTTGCCGATGAACAGCCCCGCCCCTTCCATCGAGGGCAGGTCGTCATGCAGATAGCGGTAGAAGAGATTCGTTCTCTTGTTCAGTGCGTGATCGATGCGCACGAACTCCTGGTTGTCGTTGAACACATTGCGAATGTTGTTGTTGATCGTGTGCGGATCGAGGTGTGCGGCGATATCGCCCGCGCTGTTGGGCAGCGGCACCTTGCCGTAGACATCTTTGATGTAGGCTGCCGCCGCCGGCGAGATCTGCCCTGCAAGGCTCGTTGTATACCCCAGGCATGCGCCGGTAGCGACGTCGAAGCTCCCGCAGACTCCGACGGCGCCTGTATTGCCGGTGTACGTCGAACCGTTGGCTGCTGTCGTCAGATAAGAGTTGGTGAAGTCGCCATTCCGCTCGGCGGCCGTCGGCACCAGAGCATTGGCAACCGCGTAGTTCACAACCCGCCGAAACTCTTCGGAATAGAAGAAAAACGTCTTGTCCCTGCCGTTGTACAGGTGCGGCAGAATCACCGGGCCGCCCACCGTGAATCCGAAGTCGTTATAGCGCAGCACCGGTCGCGGCGTAAACGGCGACGTCAGCTTATTGAAGTAGTCATTGGCGTTGAACACGTTGTTGCGGAAGAACTCATACGCGCCGCCGTGGAAGGCATTCGCGCCCGATCGCGTGATGACGTTGATCTGTCCGCTCGATCCGCGTCCATATTCCGCCTCGTACGTGCCGCGCAGCGTGCTCATCTGAGCGATCGCATCGACGCTGGGATAGGCCAGCAGCGTCAGGTTTGCGCCGCGGTCCACATTGTCCGCGCCGTCAATGGTCCAGTTATTTGCAGTAGGCCTGTCGCCATTTACGGAAAACGCGACGGTATTGGAAGTGCCCTGCGGCAGCGACACGCCGATATACAACTGATCGTTCGCGCCGCCGTACGACACGCCAGGTTGCAGCGTCAGCAGTTGTTCGTAGTTGCGATTGTTCAGCACCAGGTCATGCATCTGCGTCCCGGTCACCAGGGACATGCTCTGGCCGTTTTCCAGGTTTACATTGGCCTGGTCGGCTGTGATGGTCAACGACTCGGTAGCCGCGCCCACCGCAAGCTTCTGGTCCACCTTCAACTGATCATTCGCATTCAATACGACGCCGGTCACCGTTGCCGTTTTGAAGCCGGTCATCGCGAAAGACACGGAATAGGTGCCCAGCGGCAGCGACGGCGCAGTGTAAAAGCCCGCCTTGTCCGTCTTCGCTGTGCGTTCCACATGGGCGCGGTCGGTGTTCGTGATCGTCACGACAGCGCCGCTTACGCTGGCTCCATTGGGATCGACAACCGTGCCGCTGATGCTTCCCGACACTTCCTGGCCATAAGCAAGAAGCGA
>DATNAU010000164.1:0-4521 GCA_035572415.1 Acidobacteriaceae bacterium | reverse complement strand
TGAAGCGCCCAATCCAAAGGCGAAGCGAGAATCGAAATGGCATCTTCATCCAAGGCACTCATCGCATGGATAGCCACTCGTCGCATGGATAAATAGCGAAGAGGGAATTGCGCCATTAACGCTTACGCATGCGCACGCTCTGCCAGCTTCCGTCGGCCGTCCACCCACCATCCACGGCAAGCGCATGCCCGTTGACGAAGCCGCTCTGGGCGGGGTCTGCGAGAAACAGGATGGCCCGCGCGATGTCGTCGGGACGAGCGAAGCGGCCCATGGGAACTCGCCCGGTGATGTCGTCGTCGGTGTAGCCGCCGCCGGCCTGGTCGGCGATATCCATCTCCGTTTTCACCCAGCCCGGGCAGACGGCGTTGACGCGAACACCACGCCCGCCCCACTCACCGGCAAGGGTGCGCGTGAGCCCGATAAGGCCGTGCTTGGAGGCGTTGTAGATGCTGCGGTCACTGACCCCAACCAGGCCCGCGATAGAAGCCACATTGACGATGCTGCCTTCACGCTGCTTGAGCATGATGGAGCCGAACGCCCGCGAGAGAACGAAGGGCGCGACCAGGTTCACCTCGAGCACGCGGCGGAAGGCGGAGGCTTCGATCGTCTCGGCAGGAGCGATGAAGCTAATGCCGGCGTTGTTCACGAGGACGTCGGCCCGCCCCCAGCGTTCCATCACCAAAGCGGCGGCCCGCGCGATCATCGCCTCGTCGCTGATGTCGCCGATGAGTTCCTCAGCTTCCGCCCCAGCCCCACGCAGAGCCGAAAGCGTGGCCTCGCAGGGCTGAACATCAAGCAGCAGCAGCGTATAACCAGCCTCGCCGAGAACCTCAGCCGTTCTGCGGCCGATGCCTTGGGCCGCTCCAGTGACAATCGCAACTCGCATATCTCGACTTTACTTTGACCGGCGCGTCGCCTGCATCGTCACTCGCTACAGGTCATCGAATGGAGATGACGCCCAAGACCCGCAGGATCGTTGAAACGTGCCTCTATGTAACCAACGTGGACCGGGCAGCAGAATGGTACTCCCGAATCTTTGGCTTTCGAATCATCTTCGCGCAGGAGGATCGACTTCGCGCCCTGGAGGTGGCAGACGACCAGGTTCTCTTGCTCTTCAAAGAGAAGGCGACGCTGAGCCCGATCACGATCGAGGGAGGAGTCATTCCATCGCACGATGGTTCAGGACCAATGCACATAGCCTTCGCGATGCAAACCGAAGATGCCGAGCGCTGGGAAAGCCACCTCACGTCCCACAACGTGGCCGTTGAGAGCCGCGTCCGCTGGGGTGACAACGACAAGAGTCTGTATTTTCGCGATCCTGACGGCCACGCGGTTGAATTGATCACTGGAGATTATTGGCGGAGGCTCGGGGCCAGGAGCTAAGCCCGAAGAAACGCTATGTCCGATAACACATATTCTGTATCGTGAGCGAATCCACTAGCGCCCCCGCCCCAAATTACCTCCCACCTGCCCGTCCAGCCCGTTCCACCGCCTGCTCCACAATCCACCTTGTCAGCTGTTCTCCAGCCGCAAAGTTCTGCTCATCCAGCGGGTTCTTCCGGCCGTCCGTGTACTCGTTGTAGACCCACGGATCCACGTTCGCGTACACCAGCCCGCGACCCAGGTGCGTCACCGCCATCACCGTGTCACCCTCCGCATCCGTCCCGTGCGCCGTCAGGATCGACTTCGCCGGCGCCGTCGCCGTGATCGTGCAGATCTGCTTCATCAAACCCTTAAAGCTTTGGTTGAAGATTCCACCCGTGCCCGCCGGCACCGGAGTCACCGTGTTCACGTAGCTGTTGTTGATCTCGTCCTGCTTCGTCACCGGGTTGAAATGGATCCCGAACCGGTCGCTTAGCAGGTTGAAGTGCTCCTGGTCGGCGCGCTCCACATCGTTCTCCATGAACACCAGCACGCCCCCGGCCTTCACCCAGTCCACAATCGCGTCCGCGCTCTCCTTATCCATGAAGTGCGCCTGCGGGTTCAGTTTCAGGTTGTCCGGCGCGGCGATGATGTACACCGCCACACCCTTCAGGTCCGCCGCCCTCGGCGCGTGCTCCAGCATCGCCTGGCGCACCCCGTACTGCCCGAACATATTGCCCCACACCGAATACCCGCTGTTCGCCTGGTCCGTGAACTTGTAGTGGAACAGCACCTCATTGCCCGCGGGCGTCTTCCGCTTCTGCGAGTTGAACCACGCATCCCACAGGACCGTCTTGCCATGCGCACTCGCAAACAGCGCGCCCGCGCGCTCGTGCTGAACCATCTCGCTCTCGGCCAGCAGGTACGCTCCGACACCCTTGCCATCGTTGTCGCCCACCGGCTCGTTCACATAGTAGTCATAGGTCCCGCTGCGATAAGGCGTCCCACCCAGCCCCGCAACCTTCACCGTCCCGCTCAGCGTTCCATCCGGCTTCACAAAGCGGCTCTGAATCCCCTTCCACCCCCGCTCCGCACTCGCTACGTCCGATAACGGCAGCACGCCCATCCGCACCGCCTTCGCCACCGAGTACACAAACATGCAGCTCGCCGACGCCTCGAGATAATTCCCCTTCTGTCCGCCCTTCTCCATCACCTGCCACCACAAGCCCGTCGCAGGATCCTGATAATGAATCACGGCCGTCAGCGTCTTCCGCGCATCCTCCACAAGCTGCGCGCGCTTCGGGCTGTCCGCTGGCATCCTCTCCAGCACATCCACCAGTGCCATCGAGTACCAGCCCATTGCCCTCGCCCAAACCTCCGGGCTCAGCCCCGTCTGCTTATCCGCCCACGCCATCTGCTTCGACTCATCCCACCCATGCCGCAGCAAGCCCGTCTTCGCCTCACGCATGTGCGCGCTCATCATCAGCAACTGATCGGCCGCCGCATCGACGCCACCAGCAACACCAAACTCCCGCGCATACCCGCTCATGAACGGCTCCGCCATGTACGCGCCATCCAGCCACATCTGGTTCGGATAGATCTGCTTGTGCCAGTACCCTCCGCTCGCCGTCTTCGGCTGCTGCGTCACCTGCTCATGCAGAAACTGCGCTGCTTTGAAGTAGCGCGGCTGCTCCAGCACGCCGTACAGCATCAGCACGCTGCGCCCCATCTCGATGTTGTCCAGCGAGTGCGCCGCCACCGGAAACGGCTTCCCTTCCGCCATGTGAATCGTCCCGCTCGCATCCACCGAGCGATCCACCGCAGCCTTCACGTAATAGAACAGCCTTCCATCGCCCGTCACGCGCCACATCGCGGTCACGCCGTCCAGCAGTGTTCCCTGCTCATACGCCCACTCGCCCGGATGCCCTACCGTTGAGATCCGCCCCTCCGGCCACTCGCGCAGCACCCGCTGCAGCACAGGATCATTCGAAGGCAAGCCGGTCGCCTTTGCCTCCGGTTGCACCCCTTGAGCATTCGCCAAACCCGTGACACATCCAGCGACCACCATCGCCGCAACGCAAAGACGCATGAATCTCCTCCAGCAAATGAGCATACCGAGCCAGACCGTTCCTTGCATATCCTGTGATTCGCTCGCTCTTGCGATCGTCAGGCCCGGAAGCGCTTTCAAAACTGAACCATCAGGCAGAAATCCACGTATTCAGAAAGCATGGGGACCACGGCGGCTTCTTTCCTCCAATGCCTGCTGCTGCCACTTGCCGTCATGGTATTGCCGGGCACCGCTGCGGCCCAGTCGCACACGCAACCCACTCCCACACAGTTATCTGCGGGATCGACCCCGCTGCAATTTGAGGTCGCCTCCATTCGACCGCATCCCTATAACGGAGACGAGCCATCCAACCGCCAGTTCCTTCCGGGTGGCCGCTTCGTCGCCACCGCAACCACGGCTCGCACGCTCATTCGTATCGCGCTCATGACAGACGACGACCACATGTCCGGCGCTCCCGGCTGGGTAGACCGAGAGCTGTTCGACATCACCGCCGTCACTGCGGACCACTCGCAGCCGAAGACGCCCGAGCAGTTTCAGCAGGTGCTCCTTTCCCTTCTCCAGGAACGCTTTCATCTCCGCTTCCACCGCGAGCAGAAGGAGGGCCCGGTTTACTGGCTCGAGCTCGCCAAACCGGGCGTGCTTGGCCCGGCGTTGAAGCGCAGCGCCAGTGACACAAGGCCCAACCTGAGCACAAACGGCGGGGTGCGCGCCGAGATGACCGCCACCGCCATGTCCATGACGGACATCGCAGCGGCCCTGCGCCGCCAGGCCGGGCGTCCCGTTGAGGACCACACCGGCCTCACCGGCCTCTTCGACTTTCGCATCGAGTGGTCTCCGCAGCAGATGGACGATGCTTCCCTGCCCTCGCTCTTCACGGTGCTGCAGCAGGACCTTGGCCTGCGGCTGAGACCGGCGAAGGGAACCATCGAAACCGTGGTCATCGATCACATCGAGCACCCCTCAGCCGACTGAAAGTACCGCCTCTTGATTTCGCGACAGGCTCTTTCAGACATCGTGGTATAAGGGTCGAGCTAATCTCTGACAAACATCACTTGGATCGGCCTGCAGCAAATAGGCTCATTCAAAGACCA
>DATNAU010000163.1:0-9190 GCA_035572415.1 Acidobacteriaceae bacterium | reverse complement strand
TTGGCGAAATCTTCGCATGGATCATCGGCTGGGATCTCATCCTTGAGTATGCCTGCGGCGCAGCAACGGTCTGCTCCGGATGGAGCGGTTATGTGCTGTCGCTCGGCCAGGACTTAGGCATCCGGCTCCCTCCGGCCATCGCCGGTGTGCCCGGCTCGACTTTCGTCTACTTCCAGGGGCATTGGGAGTACCTGGGTCGCGTCGCAAAAAAATTGAGCGAACTCGGGATCGATCCGGCGACGCTGCCGCAAAAGCATGGCGTCTTCAACGTCATCGCGTTTCTCGGCATCATGTTCGCGACCACGATCCTCATCATTGGCATCCGCGAGTCGGCAAACTTCAACAACTTCATCGTGCTGGTCAAAGTCTCGGTGCTGCTGATCTTTCTCGCGCTCGGCGGAATCACGCTCATGCATCACCGCGAGTTGCTCGCCGCGAATTGGCACCCATTCCTTCCGCCCAATACCGGCAAGTTCGGCGACTTCGGCTGGTCCGGCGCGCTGCGGGGTGCCGGCCTCATTTTCTTCGCGTATATCGGTTTCGATGCCGTCTCTACCGCGGCGCAGGAGGCAAAGAATCCCAAGCGCGATATGCCGATGGGAATTCTCGGCTCGCTCGCGGTATGCACGGTTCTCTATATCGCTGTAGCGCTAGTATTGACGGGCCTCATCAATTACAAGTTTCTCGACGTGCCCGACGCGTTAGCGGTTGGCATCGACGCAACCGGCTACAAGTGGGGCAGCCTGTTGGTAAAGATCGGGGCGCTCGGCGGCCTTACCAGCACCATGATCGTCATGCTCCTTGGCCAGAGCCGGGTCTTCTTCTCCATGGCAAAGGATGGCCTGTTGCCTGAGGCATTCTCCAAGGTGCACCCGAAGTTCCGCACGCCGTGGATCTCGTCACTCACCGTGGGGATCGTCGTCGCGACATTTGCATCGCTGGTGCCGCTGAACTCGCTCGATGAGATGACAAGCATTGGCACGCTGATGGCATTCATCATCGTCTGCTGCGGCATCATGGTGCTGCGCAAGACGCGGCCCGACCTGCCTCGGCCCTTCCGTGCGCCCTTCATGCCCGTCACACCGATCCTGGGAATTCTCGTTTCGTTCGCAATGATGGCCGGTCTGCCGGGCATCACTTGGATCCGCCTGGTTGTCTGGTTGGCGGTCGGCATGGTCGTCTACTTCACCTACAGCCGCTCGCACAGCCGCGTGCAGAGGGGCCTGCCGCCCGCCGCGCCCGAATAGCCGCGTCGGCGAATTACGGCGCAGCCGGCTTGTCCAGCGGCCCGCTCGGCAGCGCAACCGTGTCGATCGTCGCCGGATCGTCACGCAGGCGCAAATAGTACGCATCGCCCGTCGGCGGAGGAACTTCAATCGTCGCTCCCACGTACCCCTCCGGCACATGCGTCGGATCGGCAAATGCCTCCGTCGTAGCGACAGAATCGATCAGGTACAGCCCCGTGCCGGTCAGCGTGCACGTTGGGGCGGCCGCCGGTTCAGCCTGATCGCTATCCGATGACGCTGTTGCCGCGGACTTCGCACCATCGGAAGTGTCGCTCTTTTGCGTATCGCTCCCACCGGCTGCTTTCGTCACGCCGGATTTTTTTGGCACAGAACTTCCCGCGGGCGTCTGCGCCGCCGGAGTGGCACAGGCCAGACCCGTAAACGACGGCAGCCGCACCAGCGTGGCCAGCGGGATCCAGTCGCCCGCCGTTCCGTCCGGCGCAATTGCCCGCAGCTGGATCGGCCCAAACGCCGATGCGCCGAAGACCTCCAGCGGCTCCAAAGTCGCGAGCACAGTATGCGGGTCTTCGAGCACCATCGTGCTCGCCGCAACGCTCAGCCTTGTATGCAGCGAGCCATCCGGGCTGGCGATCTCCACGGCGCCGTCGCGCGGAAACGCCTGCGCGGAATGCAGTGAGAACGTCAGCGCATCGCCGACAGGAAGATCGCCCTGGCTGCCGAGCTGAATCGGAAAGGACGATTTTGCTGCCGAGGCCTGCGCGATCGCCGCGCGGCTGAGAAGCGTAACCACCGGGCGCGCCGCTTCGATCGTGAACGGCAGGCTCAGCGTGCGGCCGTCATCCAGGGCCACTTCAGCGGTTTCCTTTGTTGCAGCGTGCAGCGCCGCCGCCGCGGTATTGGCAGCCAGAGACAGCCGAAGCTCAGACTTCCCATTCGCTTGCGCCGTGATGCTTCCCTTCCCCGCCGGCTCAAAGCTCATTCCCCCAAACGACACGCGGCGCACCTGATCGAGACTCGTACCCGTAAGGGTCACCGCGCTGTCGCCCGCATGGTATGCAAGCGCATCCAGCTTCGCCGGCTCGGAATATGCCGTCAGCGCGACCGCATCCGGCTTTGCCGCGCCGAATTGCCGAATGGCAAGATGCATCGCTCCCGCATCTCGGGAAGGCACATCCACTGAAACGTCGATCGTATTCGGCTTATCGGCTGCCTTCCACGTAGCCGTTTCCGGCTTATCGCTGCCCAGTTCCAGCTCAATGCTCTCAACGCACGCCGTTCCCGTGGAGGCAAGCTCGATGTGACGATCTTTGCCCGCGATCAGCCAGTGACCCGAGGTGTTGTCGCCCGACACATGCCAGTCCTTACCCGCTGCCTCCTGCAGCGGCACGGTAGGACCGGTGAAAGGGTCGAAGCCCCAGTAGCCTCTGATCGTCCCCGTAGGCGATGTTTCGGAAGCCGAATGCGCGCCTTTCTCTCCCTGTGCCATCGGCTTGGAGACGGATGCCTCCGCACGAGTTCCGGCTGTCGCCTTCGCACGCGATCCGGATTCGTGACCCACAGTCGCGGAATCGTGCAGCACCCGCCGCTTCTCATTCGGTGCAAGCACGAGGCCGCCGCGGAAAGCGTCAGCCGTCAGCGGAATGTCCTCTGGCTGCGCCGAATTTGCGCCGGGCGCCTCGTTCAGATGCAGCACAAGATCATGCGCGAAGCCGGTCGAGAAAACCAGCGGCGCGCCTTCGACCGGCAGCACCATCTTCGGATTCACCAGACACGCAACCTGTTTCGGGTCGGCCGCACGCAGCGGCGGCGGGACAGACTTCTGCACGGAAGGCAGTCCAATCACAATCACCGACTTCGGATTGTGAAATGACGGCGCGGTATTCAGCCGCAGGTTCAGCGCCTCCTGCTCCGGAAACGCGATCGCCGGGATGTACTGGTACCGCGCGGTATGCAGCGATCCCATGATGTGCACCAGATCGACCACCGTGCCCACATAGGCGGAATAGAGGCCTGCACCGGCAAGCTGCGTATATGACGCCGTGCCAATCAGCCCCGCGCTCGCTCCGCCCGTCAGCGACGTGATGATCGACTCGCCGTGCCCGTCGTCCAGCAGCGTCTGGCTGCCGGATTGCGTCAGACACGTGTACTGCTGGTCCGGCGCCAGCTTCACGCAGTCGCCGTTCGGCTTCAGCGCGAGTGTCGACGCGATCACGTTCGAGTGCTGTTGCAGTTGCTTCGCGTCGGAAGTCTCATCCGGCGGAAGCTCCCGCATCGACGCAATGTACTTCTCGATCCGCGCCTCCTCAAACCCGGCAGCCGTCAGGTCCTGCGACGCGCGCACAAAGACGCCCGGCCTTCCCTGCACCGCCGAGCGCAGCGTCGAGAAGTCTCCGCCGGTTACCGGAGCAAGAAACAGCACGGCCTGCTGCGCCTCATCCGGCACCTTCACCTCGACCCCTTCCGCGCGGACCTTCTTATCCCAGGTCTCGATGCGGATAAACCACTTGTCCGGTGGAGGATTCGTCGTGCCGCGCAGGAACGCCAATACCATCAAATAGCGAACCGACTGACTCGTGGGAAGATCGGGATGCAGCCAGATGCGGTCACCCGGCTGCAGGTTGGGCACAGAAGCAATTGGAAGCGTCACGCCCGCGCGGGTAACTCGAACGTCGATACGCGGCCCCGTCAGATCGAACCGTGCGTTGTCGGCGCGCGCAACCCCGCAAACAAGCAAACTCGCCAGCGGGAAAGCGAAAAGCAGACCAGCCGCCGTGCGTTTCACAACTTTACAGCGGGACGGTACGCCCAGGGCGGTTTCGAAGCGGGCCGTGAGGCGGCGTAACGCGGTCATCGTTAAATGTTAGACGCCGGAGCGGCCTTGTGACAGCCCGCCGCGCGGAGTGAACGCAGTCAGGACCCGGTGCGGCCGCTGGTTCCTACCCTCAGAATCAGTTTTGATGCTGTCGTATGAGAGTGTTACGATTCCTCTCCGGCGGCGGATCGCGAGACCGGCGGGTCCGTGAACTGAAGCTACTTCAGGAAGGACAGGTACGACTATGCCTCTCTTCAAGCGTTCTGCAGCGGAGCTGTTCGGCACCTTCTGGCTGGTCTTCGCCGGTTGTGGCTCGGCGGTCATCGCGGCTGCCTACCCCAACCTCGGCATCGGTTTCTTCGGCGTTGCCTTCGCCTTCGGCCTCACCGTGCTGACCATGGCATTCGCCATCGGACATATCTCCGGGTGCCATCTCAATCCCGCAGTCTCCATCGGCCTCGTGGTCGCCAAACGCTTCCCCGCAAAGGACCTCATCTCCTACATTGCCGCGCAGGTGCTCGGGGGCATCCTGGCGGGCGGAGTGCTGTACAAGATCGCCGAAGGCAAACCAGGCTGGATTCCCGGCAACTTCGCCTGCAATGGCTTCGGCGATCATTCTCCGGATCACTACAGCCTGCTCGCATGTTTCCTTACCGAGCTCATCCTCACCGGATTCTTCATGATCGTGATCCTTGGAGCGACCGATGAGCGCGCGCCGAAAGGCTTCGCGCCCATCGCCATCGGCCTCGCGCTCACCCTCACCAATCTGGTCGCGATCCCCGTGACCAATGCAGCCATCAACCCCGCCCGCGCATTGGGACCTGCCATCTATCAGCGCGGATGGGCGCTCAGCCAGGTCTGGATGTTCTGGGTAGCGCCGATCCTTGGTGCGATCATCGGAGCAGTATTCTCACGCGCTCTCTTCGCCGCGCCACAGGAACCTGTTCGCGAAGCAATGGCAAAGTAGAGAACTCATCAGCACCCAAAAGACCACCCGCTTCCTGGGGTGGTCTTTTGTTGTCCACAACCTTCTCGATCAACGAGCGCCTCAATTCTCCGTTGGTTCTTTGTCGATCTTGTCCACTACCAGGCGCGCAATGCTCGCGTGGGTCTTATCCAGGCGGAGGCCCAACCGGTTGAGCGATGCGGCAAGCGTGGCGCCGTTCTCCGGATCCGTTGCCGCCCCTCCATAGCCGGGAGGCGGAGGAGGAAGATCGATGCCATCGTCATGCAGGCTGCCCTGCAGGTCACTCAGCGCAAACTCGAGCGAAGCTTCATACGTGCCCGGAAGCTCGGTCATATCCACAACCTCACGGCCCTCCCCGCCGCCCAGGACATTGATCATCACTGCGACGCCCTTCATCGTCAGCGCGCTCGAGGTCATGTGCATGGACAGGGTCGTCTGGTCGAACCTTAGATTGAACTGGCCCCGCTCGCCCATGTTGTAGGTCGACGACCCGTCGGGGTTCCGCGTCAGCAGGATCGGGCCCGAAGGCGATTCAATGATCGCCTGGCCGGGCTTCAAAGGCTGCGTCAGGTCCAGCGGCTGCGCGGCTGCGGTCGTTGCCTTCAGCTTGAAACCATTCTTGCCCTGAACGATCGCAAGCACCGGCTGATCGTCCAGCGTGGCGCGATGAGCTTCGAGGTGGAAGCGGTCCCGCAGCAGCGTCTGCATCATCGCGGGAGCGTTGTCCTTCGTCGCGCCGGCAGGCAGCGTCGCCACAATGTCGAAACGGTCCGTGGGGAGCCAGTCCGGACCTGCGATCTGGTAGGTCTGCGCCCCATACGCATACGCCACCAGCCGCTTGAGCGACATGAATGTAAAGACGACACGTGACCCGTCAACGTGGATGGACTCGGGCTTGATACCGGCATTCAGTCCAGCGATGAGCTTCTGCATGTCCGGCGGCGGCGACTGATGCACGGAAGCGACCTCAAACGCCAGATTCGCTGTCGCCACCGGGGTGGTCTGCGCGTTGACCATAGGAGCAAGCATCGACGACAACGTTGCGAGAAGCAGCAAGCGGGTTTTCATAGTGCACCTTTCTCTTTCGAGTAACTACAGCTTTTTGTCAGGCCGTCTACCTGAAGTAGCAGCGCGCTTTAGCGCGCGGGAAGGGACGCAATTGCATCACTGCGGCTTTAGCCGTGGGTCGTGACCCTGCAAGATAGAACCATATCCTTCAGCATCCTCTTTAGCCCCTGGGGTCAAGCTTTTCGACTGCTCCCTGTTACGCGAATTTCACCTCTCCGGTTCGCTAAAGCGCACCGCCGAGAATGGATTTCAGCGCCGCGACGTATTCCGTCAGCGCGTCGCGGCCTTTGCTGGTCATGCGATACAGCGTCTGCGGCTTGCGGGCCACGAATCGCTTCTCCACCGAGACATAGCCCGCCTCCTCCAGCTTGAGCATTTGCGCGCCAAGATTGCCGTCGGTCGCGCCCGTCTTCTGGCGGAGCCAGGTGAAGTCCGCCTCCTCGACGGCGACCAGCAGCGACAGCACGGCGAGACGCAGTTTGCCATGCACCACGGGATCGAGTTCAGGTAGAAGCGGTTGATCAGTTTGCACTTGTCTCGTTCAAGCCAGAACCATCGGCGTTGCCCTAAGCGGCGCGTTTCGTCTTGTTAAGGGCACGGCTTCAGCCGTGCCGGAAAGGTGGACTTTTGAGCAGGGGCTTTAGCCCCTGAGGTCATTGGGCAAGCATCATGGGCGGAGGCGTGCGGCGCTCCAGAATCATGGCGTAAATGCCGAACAGGATCATGCCGAAGAGCATCTCCAGGCCGAAAATGTACAGGAACCATCGCTCGTTGTTGACGAAGAAGCACGCAAGACCGCCCGCCCAGAAGATCGCTCCCACCGCGAACTGCACGCCCCACCGCAGGATGATGCCGCTTGCCGTATGCGCCAGCCCAATGGTCATGAAGATCGCCGCAAGATAGCCCGCGCCCCAGGACTGATGCGTAAAGATGGCGGTAAAGCAGAACAGGATCAGCGTCGCCCCCATCATGCCCCAGATCGCCGAGATCGCCCGCGACTGCGTATTCGGTCGGCACACCCCGCGCGAACGCCGCCGCAGCCCGAACCCCGCATACTGAAGCACCAGGCCAAGCCCGATAGCGAGAGGCCAGTTCCACCAGTGGTTCGGGCGCTCCCATTGCAGCGCCATGCCCGAGAGGTCGACCAATCCCCACAGGACAAAGATCCATCCAAACTGGCAGGTGGCCTGGCGGCCCTCCGCGATCATGGTTTCCATCAGGTTGATTCGGGCGACGATCTCGTCGCGATCTGGTGTTGCGTTGGGTTCAGGCGTGGTGGGCATCGACTTAACTCCATTTGCTGAGGATTTTTATTTGCATTTGCCTTGTTAACGGCAACGCCTCGAAAGCCTTTCCTGAGCCGGGCCGAAGGATGCCGGAGTAGCAGCGGGCTTTAGCCCGCGGTAAAGCTCGTCCCAACTCCTCGCGGGCTTTAGCCCCGGAACCATCTGCGAACGAGTGGTCGTCACGCGTGCCTCGGGACCGCGGGCGGCAATGTTCGTTTGCGCTCGCGCACCATGGCGTAGATACCGAACAGAATCATTCCGAAGAAAGTAGCCAGCATATAGATAACGAAGAGTTGCTCAGGGGTCGTAAAGAAGAGGGACCCGATGCCGGCAACCCACCACACAGCGGCAGCCATTCCCTGCTCGGCCCAGCGCAGCGTCATTGCGCTCGTGGCGTGGGCTGTGCCAACCATAAAGAGGACTGCGCTGATGTACACCGGTCCGGTAATCTGGTGGCTCGCGGCGCAGGCGATGGAAAACAATGTCACGCCGGTACCCATCGCCCTCCAGATGGAGGCTATGCTGCGCTCCCGCGGATTGCCGAAATTGGCGCCGGCGCGCCGCTGCCGGTGCCTGACCGTGATGGACGCAACGACACCAAAGGTGATGCAGATGGGCCACGCCCAGTTGCGGTGCGGGAGAAACGCGGTCCACGTCATCGCGATGCTGTAAATCAGCCCCCACATCACGAAGATCCAGCCGAACCGCGCAGTGGTAGCGCGGCCTTCAGCAATCATGGCTTGCATCAGGTCAAGCCGCGCGACCAGATCGTCGCGATTCGGTGCGGCTTCAGAATGATCCGGCATCAATGTCTCCTTTGCAGTGTGAACCTGATGAGAAGGAAATGCGCCTCGCCCGTATCAGGCGGAACGTGTTGCGGATCGCCATCCCATGGAAACGGTGGAGCGGTTCAAGAACTGCTGAACCTCGTCCAGTCCTGCCGCTCCTGTGATCAATGCCGCCAGGCCACACCCGATTTCTGGTATCGCCACCCAGCTCAGCGCATGACCCAGATGCGCCGCCGGGCTGAACGCAACCAGTGTCGCGGCGGGAATCAGGCAGAACAACACCCCGGTCACGTTATACCGCGGCACATGGAATAGCCGGGCCAGCGGAAGGAAGTGCAGCCCCACAACGATCAGGGTGAGCGGCACAATCAGCTCCCAGCGATGCGCTCGCAGGCACATCATCGAAACCACATTGCACGCAACAACCTCTGCCGCCACAACCAGTCCGAACCGGAAAGAAAGTCTGCGCCGTTGCACTGCGTCGGCCGCAACCCCGCGCAGCAGGCGCCGCGACGAGACGATCAGTCGCACGCCGGTAGTGAGAAGCGTCCCTGCCGCGATGCCGAGGAATACAAGCAGCGAATAGGCGAGCACGGACCGCACGGCGATTAAAGACCACGCCGCGAAGGCTCCTCCCACGGAGATCAACCACAAGCTGCCGATAGTCAGACCGAGGTTGCGGTAGAAGTTGCGAGCACTGATCATCTTTATCTCCAGGGGGTCCAAGTCGGGAGTTTGCATCAACAACAAGTACTCTGCATTATAGAGTACTCTTTGTCAAGTCATATTTGGGCCAATAGTGTGACCTTCTCAGTGCTGTCAAGCAATTTCTTTGTAAGTCTTTATTATTGAGTCGCTTATGCGGCACTCACTTCGAGGCACGCTAAGCTAAAATAAATAGAGGCAGGCGAAGTCTCCGGGAATTTTCGATTCCATATTTTTCAATATCTTACGGTTGGCTCGCCCGTAATCTTTTTAGAAAGAAGATTTTGCGACAAAGGTACGGGGGGAGGGGGTACCCT